>JASJDO010000157.1 GCA_030065115.1 Rhizobiaceae bacterium
CTGGATTTCCCATCTTGAAGAGATCAATGAAAAGCTGAAATCAAACAACGAGCTCAGCGGCCTTATTCACGCTCTGGATGGGAAGTTCGTGGAACCGTCAGCGTCGGGTGATCTCGTACGCACACCGGATATTCTTCCCACAGGACGCAATATTCACGGGTTTGATCCCTTCAGAATTCCCAGCAAGTTTGCGGTCCGCGATGGTGCCATACAAGCTGCACGCGTTCTTGAGAAACATCTCGAAGCGGACAACCAACTTCCTGAAACCATCGCAATGGTTCTATGGGGAACAGACAATCTTAAATCGGAAGGAGGCCCGATCGCCCAAGCATTGGCTTTAATGGGCGCAAGGCCCAGGCACGATTCCTACGGACGTGTCGCGGGTGCAGAGCTCATTCCGCTGGAAGATCTCAAGCGTCCTCGCATCGATGTCGTTATGACCTTGTCTGGTATTTTCAGGGATTTGCTTCCACTTCAGTCAAAAATGCTGGCTGAAGCCAGTTATCTTGCAGCGACGGCGCAAGAGCCGATAGAGCAGAATTTCATTCGCAAACATGCTTTGGAATACGCCAAGACAGAAGAATGCGATTTAGAAGAAGCCGCTTACCGGGTATTTTCGAATGCAGATGGAACCTATGGCTCAAATGTAAATTACCTCATTTCATCTTCGGCCTGGAGCGCTGATGATGAAATTGCTGACACCTACACCACTCGTAAGTGCTTTGCGATTTCCAAAGACGGGAAATCTGAAAGACAGTCTGAGCTTCTCGACAAGGTTCTTGGCGATGTGGAAATGGCTTATCAGAATCTGGATTCGGTGGAACTTGGCATCACAACGATTGATCACTATTTCGATACGCTTGGCGGTATTTCGAAAGCTGTGAAAAAGGTCAAGGGAACAGACATATCTGTTTACATCTCTGACCAGACCCAGGGCGAGGGAAAAGTCCGTTCACTCGGCGAGCAAGTTAACCTGGAAACGCGCACCCGTTCGCTCAATCCGAAATGGTTTGAGGGTATGCTCAAACACGGGGCAGAAGGTGTTCGCCAGATTGAAGCACAAGTGACCAACACCATGGGGTGGTCTGCAACCACTGGCCAAGTCTCACCGTGGGTTTATCAGAAATTGAGCGAAGTTTATGTGCTTGATGAAGCCATGCGGCGCCGACTGTCTGATCTCAATCCGCATGCTTCATCCCGCATGGTGAATCGATTGTTGGAAGCCAGCCAGCGCGACTATTGGGAACCGGATGCGGAAACACTCAATGCATTGCAAAACGCCAGCGAGGAGCTGGAAGATCGGTTGGAAGGAATTCTGCCCGGGGAGGAAAATACATGAACCTTGTAGGGCCGAATTCGCATTTCAAAGACAAGAAACGTCCGCTGCCGAAGGGGCTTGATGGAGAGGGCTCACTTCAGGTGCAGCTTGATCCCAACATGGACATCGGACAGGCAAAAGTCTTTGCGATCTATGGCAAGGGTGGCATCGGTAAATCCACCACTTCATCCAATCTTTCGGCAGCTTTTTCCAAACTTGGCAAACGCGTGTTGCAGATCGGTTGCGACCCAAAACATGATTCCACTTTTACCCTAACAAAGAGCCTGGTTCCGACCGTGATTGATGCGCTTGAGCAGGTAAATTTTCATTCTGAGGAATTGCGCACAGAAGACTTTGTCTATGAGGGCTACAACGGTGTGATGTGTGTCGAAGCCGGAGGCCCACCAGCAGGCACCGGGTGCGGTGGCTATGTCGTTGGACAGACCGTCAAACTGCTCAAAGAGCATCATCTGCTGGAAGATACGGATGTAGTGATCTTTGATGTGCTCGGCGATGTGGTTTGCGGTGGCTTTGCTTCTCCCCTGCAACACGCTGAACGTGCCCTGGTGGTTACAGCAAACGACTTTGACTCAATTTTTGCAATGAATCGCATCATTGCTGCCATCGGTGCGAAATCTAAAAACTACGAAGTTCGGGTCGGCGGCGTAATTGCCAATCGTTCAAAGGCTACCGATGAGATAGACCGATTTAACAATACCGTTGGTATGGAGCGTGTGGCGCACTTCCCCGATCTGGATGTTATCCGGCGATCCAGACTGAAAAAATCCACCTTGTTTGAAATGGAGGAATCGCCAGAACTCACTGCTGTACAGAATGAATATCTACGTCTTGCTGAAACACTGTGGGAGGGACGTGATCCATTCGCCCCAACCCCAATGAAGGACCGGGAAATATTTGATTTTCTCGGGTTCGACTAGGAGGTGGGTGTGACTGAAGTATCCTATGAAACACGCCGAAGCGAACTGAAAACCTACTTTGATCGTACAGCCAAAGACAATTGGGTCGCGCTTACTTCAAACTCTCCAGTTTCACGAATCAGACAAACAGTCCGCGCAGGCCGTGAGGAGATGCGAAATACCCTGCTTGGCTGGCTACCCACAGATCTTAGGGGGTGTCGCTTGTTGGATGCGGGCTGTGGTACAGGAGCACTGGCCATTGAAGCAGCACGGCGCGGTGCAGAAGTCGTGGCAATCGACATATCGCCCGAACTTGTTGCAGAGGCTTCTGCAAGGCTTCCTCATGATATCGATCCCAAAACCATCCAGTTCGAAGCAGGCGATATGTCAGACCCTCGCTATGGCTCGTTTGACTATGTGATCGCGATGGATTCGCTGATCCACTACCCGATGGACAGTATTACGAAACTTATTGAGGGTTTTGCCCCCAGAACGCGTGACGGAATCCTGTTCACCTTTGCTCCGAAGACCCCTGCACTTTCGGTGATGAAAGCCATGGGCAAACTGTTTCCCAGAAACGATCGCTCTCCCGCAATTGAACCGGTTACAGAAACTAAATTGATTTCCTCAATCAACGGGAGCCTCACTTACAATTTCGGTTTCAGGGTCAATCGAACAAAGTTTGTGACGACGAAGTTCTACAAGAGCCAGGCTATGGAGTTGATCAACTCATGAAAAAGCAGGGCATGACCGCAATAGACTTCTGGAAAAGTGTGGGAACCAAATTCCTGCCCTTTGCCGATGCTGCTTCTGATGATCTGCCCCTTGGGAGATTATTGCGCCTGTCATTGTTCCAATTCTCGGTCGGTATGGCGGCTGTTCTCCTAACGGGCACCTTGAACCGTGTCATGATTCTGGAGCTTGGAGTGCCAGCATCATTGGTCGCTGTTATGGTGGCCCTGCCTTTCCTGTTTGCCCCTGCGCGGGCACTGATAGGCTATCGCTCCGATACCTATACATCCCTACTGGGGTGGCGACGTGTTCCGTTCATTTGGTTTGGAACACTTACTCAATTTGGGGGCTTGGCAATAATGCCGTTCGCACTCCTCCTGTTGCAATCACAAACTCTGGGGCCGGAATGGCTTGGGCCAGTATCCGCCGGATTTGCCTTTATGGTAACAGGCATCGGCATCCACATGGTGCAGACCGCAGGCCTTGCGCTGGCGACAGACATTGCACCTGAAGAAACGCGCCCCCGCGTCGTCGCGCTTGTATATACAATGCTTCTGGTGGGAATGTTTGTGAGTGCCATTGTTTTCAGCTTCTTTCTGGCAGATTTCTCTCCAAAACGTCTTATTCAGGTAGTTCAAGGCGCAGCCGCTGTATCCATGATCCTGAACGTAATAGCCCTTTGGAAACAGGAAGCACGCAACCCGTCAGTTACTGCACCTGAAATAGAACGTCCGACTTTTTCAGAAGCTTGGGGCATCTACCGCGAAGACAGACGCAGCTTGCGGCTTCTGGTGGCTGTCGGGCTGGGAACCCTCGGCTTCTCGATGCAGGATGTTTTACTTGAACCTTATGGCGGAGAGATTCTTGGATTATCCGTCAGTCAGACCACTTTGCTCAACGCGGTGTTTGCGGCCGGTACAATGGCCGGCTTCATGGTAGCGGCTAGATTACTTGCAAGAAATCAGGATCCGCATCGTCTCGCGGCGTATGGCACACTTATAGGTGTAGTTGCGTTTTCCGCAGTGATTTTCTCAGCGCCATTCAACTCCGCGACGCTGTTCCGAACCGGGACAGCTATGATCGGAATGGGCGGAGGCATGTTTGCTGTCGGCACTCTTACAGCCTGTATGGACATGGCGGAGAAGTCCGGCTCCGGTCTGGCACTCGGTGCCTGGGGAGCCGTTCAGGCCTGCGGCATTGGCATAGGATTGGCAAGTGGCGGCATCATTCGAGACCTTGGCGGTCAGATCGCCGCGTCAGGCTCACTGGGTTCTGCGTTTGCCGATCACGCGCTTGGCTATTCAATTGTTTATCATCTTGAGATCGGCTTCCTGTTCGCTGCTCTCATTGCAATCGGTCCCATTGTCCGGAGGGCATCGGATAATGGCGACCAAACCTCAACCCCACCAAAAAAGGGAATTGGCTTGGCCGAATTACCCGGCTGATCAAACTTGGAGAAAAACCATGGTAGAAATTGTTGGAAACATCGACGTTGCCCAGGTCGTGCTGTATGCATTCTGGCTCTTTTTTGCAGGCCTGATTTGGTATCTGCAATCAGAGAGCCGTCGCGAAGGTTATCCGTTGGAGAGCGATGTTAAGGGTGAGTACAATCACGATCCTTTCATATCACTTCCTTCGCCAAAAACATTTATCTTGCCGCATGGCAAAGGTACAAAGACCTATCCAAATCCAGAAAACCGCGACACACGGCCTATTGCTGCCGAACGCACCAGCGCTGTCGCAGGGTCTCCGCTTGTTCCAACAGGAAACCCTCTGAAGGATGGTGTCGGCCCTGCGGCTTGGGCTGAACGTCCTGATTATCCTGATCTTGATCCACACGGCCATCCTGCAATTAGACCATTGAGCGGCGCAAAAGGTTTCAGCATTGCGGAGATGGATACTGATCCGCACGGACTTGCCGTGATTGCGGCTGATGGTCAATTAGCAGGTGAAGTCACTGATGTATGGGTCGACACTATGGAATGTGTGATACGATATTATCAGGTTAGCGGTGAAAACGGCAACTTCCTCATCCCACAGCATTTCGCCTTGTTGCGGAACAAGTTGCGAGGGAGAGGCAAGGAGTTTTATGTCCACGCGCTCATCTCTGAGCAGCTTGGGGACATTCCAAAAACCGCATCAAACACTGAAATTACCATGCTGGAAGAAGAAAAAATCCAGGCCTATTTCGGTGGCGGAATGTTGTATGCAACGCCGGATCGTCAGGAGCCCTTGCTTTGAGCCACGACGATTTTGCAACAGAACCGATTCCCGGCCTTCCGGCACACTTGCCGGAAGGTGAACAACTCGTTTGGCAAGGAGCGCCTGATGCGCGTGCTTTCGCCCGCTCTGTTCTGCATGAGCGCAAAATTCTTGCCTATTTCGGAATCGTGGCTGTCTGGAAATTTGCCACTACCTTGTATGATGGAGGCACTGCATTTCAGGCAACAATCAGCGCGTCATTCATGGTGATTGCTGCGCTCGTCGTTTTTGCCATAATCCGTTGGTATGCCAATGCAGTCGCCAAAACGACGGTATACACGATCACTGACAAGAGGGTTGTGATGCGGTTTGGCATCGCCCTTCCCGTAACATTCAACTACCCTTTCGCACAGGTCAGAGGAGCCAATCTTGTGGAAACCTTTGATGACCATGGAAACATAACTCTGGAATTGGCGGAACATTCCAAGCTGTCATGGGCGATATTGTGGCCACATGCCCGACCTTGGAAACTGACGAAACCAGAACCTGCCATGCGTTCGGTATCAAATTTGAAGGACACGGCAAAAGTTCTGAGCGCGCAACTCCACGCTTTTCACAGCAAGCCGGTTCCCCGCCAAACTCAATCTTTGGAACCGACGAAGCAGCCTGTCGAAAAAGGCGGGAGACTTTCTGCAGCACCGGCGTGTCCAGAAAGCAGGATCTGAGGTACAGCAATGAGTAACCAGCCAACATCTGAGATACGAGGCATCCATCGACTGCCATTATACGGAGCACTTGCTGTCGTCATATTGGCCTTGCTTCTGGTGATAGGCTCGGTGATTTCTGATGGACCGGTCGCAAAGAATTTGGGCGAATCAATCGAAGAACGTTCGCTTTATATTCTGGACGAACAGAACGGTGAACTGGCTGTCTATGATGCCAGAACCAAACAAAGTCTAGGACGTTTTTTGAGAGGCGAAGGCGCCTTTGTTCGAATTTCCATGCGTAGCCTCGTGCGGATGCGCAGGCTCAAGGAAATCGACCTGAACCTACCATTCAAATTGGTGAAGTCAGAAAACGGGGATCTCCGGATCACTGATCCTGCAAGTGGCGAAGACATCCGAGTAAATGCGTTCGGGCCAATCGCCATAGAGAGTTTCGCAAAGTTTCTACCCAGCAATCATTCGGAAGAGGGAGCCAAAGGATGATCACAAAACTACTTGGACTCAATCGAACAGAAGACGTCGATTGCACCGTCGAAATCGTAAACAAGTTTGAAAGCCTGGAAGCGCATGTCCGCTTCAATGATGGCACAACCGTAAACCCGGGTGATGAAGTTCTTGTTCATGGCAAACCGATTGAAGTGCCGTATGGCGAACATCAAACCTTTGACCGCCGGGCAACCATCACAAGAGCGGGTCCTATTGAGAGATTGTGGACCCGGATGACCGGTGATTTCGAGTTTATGGAGTTGTGTGAATTCAGTTTCTCGGAGGAAAGACTATGAACGCTCATGCAGGTACATTGCGGGAAGCCCGTCCGGTTAATCTAGAAGCTCAGAACGAAACCACACAGATTGCGCATGAGACAACGCTGCTCAATCCAAGGTTTTACACAACAGACTTCGACAAGCTGGACAAGACAGATATCTCCGGCGTGAGAGAAGAATGGGATGCCCTGATAGCTGAAATGCGAGATGATCCGAACAAAGGGCATTTCAAACGAAATGAAGAATGGGATTTGATCGACCTAGACGCCCTGCCTGAAGGTTTGCGCCCTGAGCTAACAGATTTCCTGGTAAGCTCTCTGACCGCCGAATTTTCTGGATGTGTGCTTTACAAGGAAATGAAACGACGCGGCACAAACCCGGATATCAAAGAGCTCTTCTCATACATGAGCAGGGATGAAGCACGCCACGCCGGGTTCATCAACGACGCGTTGAAGGATTTTGATATTGGTGTGAATCTTGGCTTCTTAACAAAAGCCAAGAAATACACCTTCTTTCAGCCGAAATTCATTTTCTATGCGACTTACCTGTCAGAAAAGATTGGCTATGCGCGCTATATTACGATTTTTCGGCATCTGGAAAAACATCCGGAAAACCGTTTCCACCCGATCTTCAAGTGGTTTGAGGAATGGTGCAATGATGAATTCCGGCACGGAGAAGCATTTTCACTGCTGATGCGCGCAGATCCAAAACTGCTTTCAGGTCGCAACAAACTTTGGA
>JASJDO010000024.1 GCA_030065115.1 Rhizobiaceae bacterium
GTGCTGACAGAAGCTTCAGTTGCCGGCAAGTCCGACACGCTGGAAGGCCTCAAGGAGAACGTGATCGTGGGTCGCCTGATCCCGGCCGGTACCGGTGGGGTTATGTCTCGCGTGCGTCGTCTGGCGAACCAGCGCGATGACATAACCCCACCGGTACCGGCCGGGATCAGGCGACCCACGATCACGTTCTCCTTGAGGCCTTCCAGCGTGTCGGACTTGCCGGCAACTGAAGCTTCTGTCAGCACGCGTGTAGTTTCCTGGAACGAAGCAGCCGAGATGAACGAACGGGTCTGCAGGCTCGCCTTGGTGATACCGAGAAGAACCGGATCTCCTTCAGCAGGCTTCTTGCCCTCTTCAACCATGCGCTCATTGAGAATTTCCATCTCAATGCGATCCATCTGTTCGCCAACGATGAGGCCCGTATCACCTGGCTCTGTGATCTCAACTTTCTGCAGCATCTGGCGAACAATCACCTCGATATGCTTGTCGTTGATGGTCACACCCTGCAGGCGATAGACGTCCTGGATTTCGTTCACGAGGTATGAAGCAAGTGCTTCAACGCCGCGAATTGCCAGAATATCGTGCGGTGCCGGGTTGCCGTCGAGGATGTAATCCCCCTTCTCGATCGGATCACCATCCTGCAAGTGGAACGGCTTCGACTTCGGAATGAGGTATTCCGCCGGCTCCAATGTGGAATCGTTTGGCTCAATCGAGATGCGACGCTTGTTCTTGTAGTCACGGCCATAACGGATGGTTCCGTCAATGGTCGCAATCACAGCGTGATCCTTCGGACGACGTGCTTCAAAGAGTTCAGCAACCCGTGGCAGACCACCGGTAATGTCTTTCGTCTTCGCGCTTTCCGTAGGAATACGGGCAAGAACGTCACCCGCTTTCACTTTCGCACCAGGCTCAACTGAAAGGATGGCATCAACTGACAGGAAGATACGGGCTTCACCACCACGCTTGAGCTTGGCAACTTCGCCGTTCTTGTCCTTGATCACGATCGCAGGTTTGAGGTCGGCACCGCGTGGGTTTGCACGCCAGTCGACAACAACACGCTTGGTGATACCGGTTGATTCATCCGCGTTCTCTTGAACGGAGAGGCCGTCGACAACGTCTTCAAACTCAATGGTACCATCGACTTCAGTCATCATCGGACGGGTGTATGGATCCCATTCCGCCATACGCTGGCTTTGCTTGATGCTGTCGCCTTCGGCAACCAACAAGCGTGAGCCGTAGTTGATGCGGTGAGAAGCGCGCTCGACACCCTTCTCGTCTTCGATGACAATCGCCATGTTCCGGCCCATGACGATCATGTTGCCGTCAGAGTCTTTGGAAACATTCGCGTTGCGAAGCTTGATAACACCTTCGTAAGACGCTTCAAGGAATGACGAGTCGACCACCTGCGCCGTACCACCAATGTGGAACGTACGCATGGTAAGCTGTGTACCCGGTTCGCCGATGGACTGCGCGGCGATAACACCAACAGCCTCACCCATGTTCACGGAAGTACCGCGAGCTAGGTCACGACCATAACATGCACCGCAGATACCGGTCTGGGCTTCACAGGTAAGCGCAGAACGGATCTTCACAGTCTTGATGCCTGCTCCTTCAATCACATCGACGTCTTCTTCACTGATCAAATGGTTGATCGGGAAGATCACCTCGCCTGATTCCGGATGGACCAGATCTTCAGCGGTGGTACGACCCAGAATGCGCATTCCGAGTGATGCAACTTCCTGACCAGCATCAACCACAGCCTGCATGGTAAGACCATTCTCGGTACCACAATCCGGTGTGGTGATGATGCAGTCTTGAGCAACATCCACCAAACGACGTGTCAGGTAACCTGAGTTCGCTGTCTTCAACGCCGTATCGGCAAGACCCTTACGGGCACCGTGAGTGGAGTTGAAGTACTCAAGAACGGTCAGACCTTCCTTAAAGTTCGAGATGATCGGGCTCTCGATGATTTCACCGGACGGCTTGGCCATGAGGCCGCGCATACCAGCAAGCTGTTTCATCTGTGTTGGAGAACCACGCGCACCGGAGTGAGACATCATGTAGATTGAGTTCATCGGAAGCTGGCGCTTGCTTTCCTCATCGAAATTGACAGCACGAATGCGGTCCATCATTTCGTCAGCAACCTTGTCACCACACTTCGCCCAGGCATCAACAACCTTGTTGTACTTTTCGCCCTGGGTGATCAGGCCGTCATTGTACTGTTGTTCATACTCTTTGGTGAGCGCTTGTGTTTCTTCGACCAGACCCGCTTTGGTGTCAGGAATAACCATGTCATCCTTACCGAACGAGATACCGGCACGACATGCATGACCAAAGCCCAACTGCATGATGCGGTCACAGAAGATCACAGTCTCTTTCTGACCGGAATGGCGATAAACCGTGTCGATCATCTTGGAGATGTTTTTCTTAGTCATCTCACGGTTGACTATATCAAAGCTTACCTTGAAGTGACGCGGCAACAATTCACCCAGGATCATACGACCCGGCGTGGTTTCATGGATTTGTGAAACCGGATTGCCTTCTTCATCAACAGTCTTGAAGCGGCCACGGATTTTCGTGTGAAGCGTTACCACACCCGTATCAATCGCGTGGTTCAGTTCGCCCATATCACCAAAAGCCATGCCCTCGCCCGGCTCATTATCGTTCATGATTGAAAGATAATAGAGACCCAGAACCATATCCTGTGAAGGCACAATGATCGGCTGACCATTCGCCGGGTGCAGGATGTTGTTGGTAGACATCATCAAGACACGCGCTTCAAGCTGTGACTCAAGTGACAATGGCACGTGTACCGCCATTTGGTCACCATCAAAGTCGGCGTTAAACGCTGCACAAACCAGCGGGTGAAGCTGGATGGCCTTACCTTCAATCAGGACAGGCTCAAATGCCTGAATACCAAGACGGTGAAGCGTTGGCGCACGGTTCAGAAGAACTGGGTGCTCACGGATAACCTCGTCGAGAATGTCCCAGACTTCCGGGCGCTCTTTTTCAACCAGTTTCTTCGCCTGTTTGACTGTTGAGGAATATCCCTTTGCATCCAGACGCGCATAGATGAACGGCTTAAACAATTCGAGAGCCATTTTCTTCGGCAAACCACATTGATGCAGCAGAAGTTCAGGGCCAGTCACAATCACCGAACGGCCAGAATAGTCAACGCGTTTACCAAGAAGGTTCTGGCGGAAACGGCCCTGCTTGCCTTTCAGCATGTCTGAAAGAGATTTCAACGGACGTTTGTTGGCACCCGTAATCGTACGGCCACGGCGACCATTGTCGAACAGTGCATCAACAGACTCTTGCAGCATACGCTTTTCGTTGCGGATGATGATGTCTGGCGCCTTCAATTCAACCAGACGACGGAGACGGTTGTTACGGTTGATCACACGACGGTAAAGGTCGTTAAGGTCAGACGTTGCAAAGCGACCACCATCCAATGGAACTAGCGGACGAAGGTCCGGTGGAATAACCGGGATTACCTTCATGATCATCCACTCAGGACGATTTCCTGATTCAAGAAACGCCTCTACAACCTTGAGACGCTTGGTAATTTTCTTTGTCTTGAGCTCTGAAGTGGTCTCAGAAAGCTCAACACGAAGATCGCCAGCAATCTTTTCGAGATCCATCGAAGCAAGGATTTCATGAATTGCTTCAGCACCGATCATGGCGGTGAAAGTGTCTTCGCCATACTCATCAATTGCATTCATATATTCTTCTTCAGAAAGAAGCTGATGCTCTTGAAGGGCTGTAAGGCCAGGCTCCGTTACAACGAAGTTTTCGAAATACAGAACGCGTTCGATATCCTTCAGCGTCATATCAAGCAGAAGGCCAATGCGAGATGGTAGTGACTTCAAGAACCAGATGTGAGCAACGGGTGCAGCAAGATCAATGTGGCCCATGCGCTCACGACGAACGCGGGAAAGGGTAACTTCAACGCCACATTTTTCACAAATGATGCCTTTGTATTTCATGCGCTTGTATTTGCCGCAAAGACATTCGTAGTCCTTCACCGGACCAAAGATGCGCGCGCAGAACAAACCGTCACGTTCTGGCTTGAACGTACGGTAGTTAATGGTTTCCGGCTTTTTGATCTCACCAAACGACCAGGAAAGGATTTTTTCCGGTGACGCGATAGAGATCCGGATAGCATCAAAATTCTGCGATGCAGCCGGGTTATTGAAGAGGTTCATGACTTCCTGGTTCATGTCTCGGTTCCTTTCGGGGCTTCCCCCGGTTTAGACTTTGCGGATCGTGAGGTTTACAAAGCCTGAAATTGATTTCGCCTTACGCAACTAACCGGCAGGACACACATCCGGGCGCCCTGCCCTTGTCTTGTTACTCCGCAGCATCCGGGAGAAGATCATCCCCTTCTTCTTCGTCTCCTTCTTCAGGATCGAAGTTCGGGATTTTCGTATTCTCCAGATCAACATTGAGGCCAAGAGAACGCATCTCCTTGACCAGAACGTTGAAGCTTTCAGGGATACCTGCTTCAAAGGTGTCATCACCACGTACGATTGCCTCATAGACCTTGGTACGACCGGCAACGTCATCCGACTTGACGGTGAGCATTTCCTGAAGCGTGTAGGCTGCGCCATATGCCTCAAGTGCCCAGACCTCCATCTCGCCGAAGCGCTGACCACCAAACTGCGCCTTACCACCCAGCGGCTGCTGTGTGACAAGCGAGTATGGACCAATCGAACGAGCGTGGATCTTGTCATCTACCAAGTGATGAAGCTTGAGCATGTAGATGTAGCCCATGGTGACCTGACGGTCGAAGGCTTCACCCGTGCGGCCATCATACACGGTCGACTGACCGGACGAATGAAGACCGGCCTGCTCCAGCATCTCAACGATGTTGCCTTCATTCGCACCGTCAAAGACAGGCGTTGCGATTGAAACACCGCGTGTCAGCTGATCTGCAAGGCGCATGACAGATTCATCATCATAGTCTTTCACAGGCTCATTGCGCTCGTTGTCACCAAACGTGGTTTCAAGCTCAGAACGCAGTGGCTTGATGTCACCGCTTTCCTTGTACGCTTCAATCAGATCACCGATTTTGCGACCCATGCCGGCACAAGCCCAGCCAAGGTGCGTTTCGAGAATCTGGCCCACGTTCATCCGTGATGGAACACCAAGCGGGTTCAACACGATGTCAGCGTGTGTGCCATCTTCAAGGAAAGGCATGTCTTCCACTGGCATGATGCGGGAAACCACACCCTTGTTGCCGTGGCGACCAGCCATTTTGTCGCCCGGCTGAAGCTTGCGCTTCACAGCAACGAAGACTTTGACCATTTTCATGACGCCCGGCATCAGCTCGTCGCCGCGCTGAAGCTTTTCAACCTTGTCCATGAAACGCTGCTCAAGCAATGACTTGGAATCGTCAT
This sequence comes from Rhizobiaceae bacterium, assembly GCA_030065115.1. Classification (GTDB taxonomy): domain Bacteria; phylum Pseudomonadota; class Alphaproteobacteria; order Rhizobiales; family Rhizobiaceae; genus JAALLB01. The sequence goes on from JASJDO010000024.1 coordinate 5,400, forward strand.
ACTGTGCCTGAAGTGCTTCCAGTTCGCTTTGTTGCTTGTCATTGCCAAGCGCGAACTGCCACCACTGCGAACGCGGATACTCATCGAGAATCTCAGCTGTTACCTTGGTGCCTTTTTTGAAGCCTTTAGGACCAGCAACCGCTTCCTTGCCTTTCAGCATGTCCGTCAGACGACCATAGACGTTACGGTCGAGGATTGCCTGTTCGTCATCGCGGTCTTTGGAAAGCGATTCAATCTCTTCACGCTCGATAGATTGGGCGCGTTCGTCTTTTTCAATACCGTGACGGTTGAAAACACGAACTTCTACAACGGTACCGAAACCTCCCGGCGGCATGCGCAGGGATGTGTCACGAACGTCAGAAGCTTTCTCACCAAAGATGGCACGGAGAAGTTTCTCCTCCGGGGTCATCGGGCTCTCGCCCTTTGGTGTGATCTTGCCGACGAGAATATCGCCCGGTCCAACTTCGGCACCAATGTAGGTGATGCCCGCTTCGTCGAGGTTCTTGAGAGCTTCTTCGGAAACATTTGGAATATCCCGAGTGATTTCTTCCGGGCCGAGCTTGGTATCGCGGGCCATGACTTCGTATTCCTCAATGTGAATTGAGGTAAAGACGTCGTCACGCACGATACGCTCAGAAAGAAGGATGGAATCTTCGTAGTTGTAACCATTCCAAGGCATGAACGCGACAAGCACGTTACGGCCCAGCGCCAAATCACCGAGGTCTGTTGAAGGACCATCCGCAATAATGTCGCCTTTGGAAATCCGGTCCCCTACACGAACCAGCGGACGCTGGTTGATACAGGTTGACTGGTTGGAACGCTGATACTTTTGCAGACGGTAGATATCGACACCAGGCTTGCTTGGGTCAAGATCTTCGGTAGCCCGGATAACGATACGTGTCGCATCAACCTGATCCACAACACCGGTACGTCTTGCACCGATCGCAGCACCTGAGTCGCGTGCAACCACTGGCTCCATGCCAGTACCCACGAACGGAGCTTCAGCACGAACAAGCGGCACGGCCTGACGCATCATGTTTGAACCCATAAGAGCGCGGTTCGCATCGTCGTTCTCGAGGAACGGGATCAGCGACGATGCAACGGACACGAGCTGTTTTGGTGATACGTCCATCAGTTCCACGTTTTCACTTGGAACCATCATGACTTCACCGGCCTTGCGGCAGGTTACAAACTCGTTCTCGAACTTGTAGTTTTTATCGAGCGGCGCATTCGCCTGTGCCACATTGTAACGGGCTTCTTCCATGGCAGAGAGATAAATTACCTCTTCGGTTACCTTGGAGTTCACCACTTTACGATACGGGCTTTCGATGAAACCGTATTTGTTGACACGAGCAAACGTTGCCAGCGAGTTGATCAAACCAATGTTCGGACCTTCCGGTGTTTCAATCGGACAGATACGACCATAGTGGGTCGGATGCACGTCGCGGACTTCAAAGCCAGCGCGTTCACGGGTAAGACCACCCGGCCCAAGCGCAGAAAGACGGCGCTTGTGCGTGATTTCTGACAATGGGTTTGTCTGGTCCATGAACTGTGAAAGCTGGGAAGAACCGAAAAACTCACGAACCGCAGCTGCAGCTGGTTTCGCGTTGATCAGGTCCTGCGGCATCACAGTGTCGACTTCGATAGAAGACATGCGCTCTTTGATAGCACGCTCCATGCGAAGAAGACCAATGCGGTACTGGTTTTCCATCAATTCACCGACAGAACGAACCCGGCGGTTGCCGAGGTTGTCGATGTCATCAATGTCGCCCTTGCCATCGCGAAGGTCCACAAGCGTTTTAACAACTTCCAGAATGTCTTCACGGCGTAGAACGCGGACCGTATCCTCCACATCAAGCTGAAGACGGATGTTCATTTTCACGCGACCAACGGCTGAAAGGTCATAACGCTCGGAGTCGAAGAACAGCGAATTGAACATCGCTTCTGCAGATTCCATGGTAGGCGGCTCACCGGGACGCATCACGCGGTAGATGTCGAAGAGCGCATCCTGACGGCTGTCATTTTTATCAACCGCAAGGGTGTTGCGGATGTAGCCACCCACATTCACGTAGTCGATGTTCAGGACCGGAATGCTCTTGACCTTGGCTTCATCGAGAACCTCGATTGCCTTTTCGTCAATCTCATTACCAGCTTCGAGGTAAATCTCACCCGTCTTGGTGTTGACGATGTCCTCTGAGACGTAACGACCAAACATTTGCTCGTTTGTGATCTTGAGGTTCTTAACGCCCTTCTCGTTGAGTTGTTTGATGGTACGGGTAGTAATCTTCTTGCCCATTTCAACTACAACTTCACCGCTGTCTGCATCGATCAGATCAGCATCGGCTTTTGTGCCTTTCAACGCATCAGCATCGAACGGCATTTTCCAGCCATCGCCATCACGGGTGGCTTTGGAAGATGTGTAGAATGTGTCGAGGATTTCCTCGTGATCATAGCCCAGTGCCTGCAAAAGGGACGTTGCAGGAATTTTGCGACGACGGTCGATACGAGCATAAACGATGTCTTTGGCATCAAACTCAACATCAAGCCATGAACCACGGTAAGGGATCACACGTGCCGCAAACAGCAGCTTGCCCGAAGAGTGTGTCTTGCCCTTGTCATGGTCAAAGAATACGCCTGGAGAGCGGTGCATCTGGGATACAATCACGCGCTCTGTGCCGTTGACGATAAACGTACCATTGTTGGTCATAAGCGGCATATCGCCCATGTAAACGTCCTGTTCCTTGATGTCTTTAACAGACTTCGCGCCTGTATCTTCATCAATATCAAACACGATCAGGCGAAGCGTCACCTTAAGCGGCGCTGCGTAAGTCATGTCGCGCTGACGACACTCTTCAACATCGTATTTTGGAGCATCAAATTCGTAACGAACGAACTCAAGCTGCGCTGAACCAGCAAAATCCTTGATCGGAAATACGGAATTGAATACCGCTTGCAGACCTTCGTCTCCACGGCCACCTTCCGGCTCGTCAACCATCAAAAATTGGTCATAAGATTGTTTCTGAACCTCAATCAGGTTCGGCATTTCTGCCACTTCGGTGATGTTACCGAAGAATTTTCTGACGCGTTTGCGACCATTGAAAACATGGTTTTTAGCCATTATCACACCTTGTGTCTTATCGGCAGTAGTGAGCCAGTCTATTCTTTCAAAAACCCATCCCATCGGTTTTCGAAAGCCCAGTCTGACGACGGACTGTCAATTGCGTTGTGGGACCGCGGGCAAACGATCCGGACATGCCCTACTCAACACTTCTGTCAAAGAGACCCATTCTTTCGGTCGATCTATGCCAGAAAACCCCGGACGGATCCGAGGTTTGAAAACGTTTGTATCAAGCCCGAATGGACCCGAAAAGCACTTACTTGAGCTCGACTTTAGCGCCTGCAGCTTCAAGCTTGGCTTTGATTTCTTCAGCTTCAGCTTTAGAAGCACCTTCTTTAACTGCCTTACCGCCAGCTTCAACAAGGTCTTTTGCTTCTTTGAGGCCAAGGCCTGTAATTCCGCGAACTTCCTTAATCACGTTGATTTTTGAAGCGCCTGCATCTGCAAGAATAACGTCAAACTCGTCTTTCTCTTCAGCAGCGCCACCGGCATCACCACCACCAGCAACTGCTGCAACAGCAACAGGAGCAGCGGCAGATACGCCCCATTTTTCTTCGAGCATTTTAGAAAGCTCAGCAGCTTCCAAAACAGTCAGTGCAGACAGATCGTCTACGATCTTTTCAAGATCAGCCATTTTAAGTTTCCTTACTTAATCTCAGTTCAAACTTTGAGGTTAGCGAGAAATGCCTCACGCAGCCTCGTCCTTTGCAGCATAAGCCCCGACAACACGTGCAAGCTGACCTGCAGGTGCATTGACCACTTGAGCAATCTTGCCAGCTGGTGCCTGAAGCAGGCCAACAAGTTTACCGCGTAGTTCATCAAGTGATGGCAGAGACGCGAGCGCCTTGACACCATTTGCATCGAGGTTGGTGGCACCCATTGCACCGCCAAGAATAACGAGCTTGTCGTTGGTCTTAGCAAATTCAACGGCCACCTTGGGAGCTGTCACCGGATCATCCGAATAACAAACGAGTGTTTGTCCAACGAACAGATCCTGGATGTGGGCAGCTTCCGTGCCTTCAAGAGCGAGTTTGGCAAGACGGTTCTTCGCGACTTTGACAGTGCCACCAGCTTCTTTCATCTGAGCACGCAATGTACTCATCTGAGCAACGGTGATACCGGAATAGTGTGCAACAACCACAGCGCCAGCGTTCGAAAACACTTCGTTCATGGAAGCTACAAACTCACGTTTTTCCGCTCTTTCCACAGTCTCTCTCCAATTGGAACATTCCGGTTTCCCAAAACATTCCGGTTGCTTTTGCCGAACCCCTGAAAGACAGAACTTTCAAGCATCCGACGCTCAAGGTCCTGTCCCAGGCCGATACGCGGAGCGCTACACTCCAATTCGACTAGGCTAGCGAGTTTGAACTGAAATCTTCGGATAAAACCCGGTGAATTTCGTTCTCACTCCCGTCTACCACCGGCAAAATTAAGACCATCAATCTTTCGACTTTGGTCACCCGTGATCTCGGACAGGTGTTTCATTCAAAAACCTGAATGAAACGGCTCATGCCCGACGAGTGCCGGGCAAGAATTCTTATTTATCCTTCCAGAACGGTCGCAGGATCGATTTTCACGCCCGGTCCCATTGTGGAGGAAATTGCGATACGCTTGACGAAAGTACCTTTGGCGCCTGACGGTTTTGCCTTTTGCACTGCGTCTGCGAATGCGCGAACATTTTCTTCAATCTTGGCTGCATCAAAAGATGCCTTGCCAACGCCAGCATGAATGATGCCAGCTTTTTCAACACGGAAATCAACAGCACCGCCTTTGGCAGCTTCAACAGCAGACTTAACGTCAGGTGTTACCGTGCCCGTCTTCGGGTTTGGCATCAGGTTACGTGGTCCAAGGACCTTACCCAAACGACCAACGAGCGGCATCATGTCAGGTGTCGCGATACAACGATCGAAATTGATCTCGCCCTTCTGGATGGTTTCCATCAGGTCTTCTGCACCAACGATGTCTGCACCAGCAGCTTTTGCTTCATCAGCCTTTGCGTCTTTAGCAAATACCGCAACCCGAACCGAACGACCTGTTCCGTTAGGAAGATTTACAACACCGCGAACCATTTGGTCAGCGTGACGTGGGTCAACCCCCAAATTCATCGCGACTTCAACAGTCTCATCGAACTTTGCGGAGGCACGCTCCTTAACGAAGCCAACGGCTTCTGCAAGTGAATAAAGCTGATTCCGATCAATACCTTCACGGGCGTTCTTAATGCGTTTTCCAGCCATGATCAGCCCTCCACCTGGATACCCATTGAGCGGGCAGAACCCTCGACAATGCGCATCGCTGCTTCGATATCACCTGCATTCAGGTCAGGCATTTTCTTTTCGGCAATCTCGCGGACCTGATCTTGTGTCAGCGTACCGGCACTTGAACGACCAGGCTCAGTCGAGCCAGACTTCAAGTTCAACGCCTTCTTGATGAAGTAAGACATTGGCGGCTGCTTCATCACGAATGTGAATGATTTGTCCGCAAAGATTGTAATTTCGACCGGAACGGGAGAATCCTTCTCCATTTCCTGCGTCTTGGCATTAAATGCCTTACAGAATTCCATAATGTTCAGACCACGCTGACCGAGCGCCGGACCAATTGGCGGCGAAGGTGAAGCGTTGCCAGCAGGAACCTGAAGTTTCAGGTAACCTTCAATTTTCTTGGCCATGTTTCTTTTCCTTCATGTGCTGGAAACCCAGCGGTTTGAGGTTTGCGGTACGGTTCGCGCGATCGGCCAGATCGCCCTTCCCTCCCGCAATTTAAACGGGTTAAAGTTTTTCGACTTGCCCGTATTCGAGATCGACCGGGGTAGCCCGGCCAAAAATTGAAACTTCCACTTTGAGGCGGGCACGCTCCTCATCGACTTCCTGAACAACGCCGTTGAACGAAGCAAATGGCCCATCGGAAACACGGATATTCTCACCCACATCAAACATGACAGACGGCTTTGGACGATCCACACCCTCTTGAACCTGATTGAGAATGCGATCTGCTTCCTTGTCTGTAATCGGCTTTGGCTTGTTGTCTGCACCAAGGAAGCCTGTTACTTTCGGAGTATTCTTGATAAGGTGAAAAGCTGCATCGGTCATTTCCATCTTCACAAGGACATAACCAGGGAAGAACTTCCGCTCGGCATCAACCTTGCGACCGCGACGAACTTCTACAACCTTCTCAGTTGGAACCATTACGGCTTCAAAAAGATGCTCAAGCCCTTTTTGCTTGGCCTGCTCCTCGATGGATTCAGCCACCTTTTTCTCAAAATTTGAGTAGGCGTGAACAATGTACCAGCGATGCGCCATTTAACCCGTCCTCGTAATTATCGCAGATCAGCTTCCGAAGCTGAGCAAAAATCCGACAAACCAGCCCAAAATCTGGTCCACCGAAAAGAAAAACAACATCGCCAGACCGACCATCACAAAAACCATGATGGAGCTTACAACCGTTTCACGCCGTGTTGGCCATGTAACCTTTGAGACTTCCGTGCGCACTTGCTGCAGAAAGGTAAAAGGATTTGTTTTCGCCGCCATGGAATACCCGAGCCTGAAACTGTTTCGATCGTCGCTTTATATGTGAGATACTCTCAAGCAATTCAACCGCCTGCAGAGCAACAAAAAGAGTGCGCAAAACGGATTACTCCATCATGCACACCGAACTTTCGAACGTGATTACAACCAAATCATCGTCTACGCAAGAGACTCTTCAAAAAAAGGGGCGATTTATCCGCCCACTTTGCAGGATCAACGATCTGCGAGAAAGTCCCTGGCACCCTCATGCCCGTAGTATCGGTTTATCAGTCCGGGACTAACATTCTTCAGGTCCAGAATTGTCAAACCCGTCGTGGCATAGTCCAATTCACGCCACTCACCAAAACCGATGTATTTACAGCCAACATTCGCATAATGTCTGAAAAGAACAGGCAACATCCGTTTGCCCCCTTCCAGCCCGGTGACGATGTTTCCAAGCTGTGAGAAATCTCCACATGCATTTTCGAGACGCGAGAGTTCGACCTCTTTTGGAATGTCGAACTTCAATGCGCGTTTGGCTGATACATATCCCTGCATCGACTTGTCACCACACTCCTTCATGATGAAGCGACGCAACAATTCGCGCGATACCGGTGTGAATTTTTGACCCATAGTTACCGGCCCGAACAGATATCTCACCATTTTGTTTTGACGCGGCACTTCAAGAATCGCGCGCCACAACAACATCAAGGGCGAATAGGTTCTTTGATATTCCGGCAAGATCGCAGCACGCCCCAGTTCCATGGATCGTGGTAAAAGTCTCTCAAACTCTGGAGAAAGGTTGAAAATACTGTTTGTTACCAGATTTTCAGAATTAACCGGCTTGTTTTCCGGGTCCGGCAATGTGTAGCGATACACCCCAGCGACCGTAGAGCGTTCGTCATCCCAAAGCACTAAATGATGGTAAAACGCATCATATGTATCCTGCAATTCAGAAGGATGATCAACATTGGCTTCTGAAGCATAGGCCGAAAAACGGATCTCACATACCAGATCAAGCAGTTTATCTGAGATGCCCGGCAAAATGTTGTATACCGTGAAGCCGTTGTGCCTTACAAGAACCTGCTGTTGATCAAGCAGTTTTTTAACGGATTTTCCACCAGTTGGAACGGGCTTCCGATTAATTGTTTGTGCTTCGATTTCATTCCTGAGCTCTGGCTCAATCAATTGCGGGAGATCATGCAGTTTCGGACTGCCCGTTTTCAGCGAATAGACAGCACAGCGGGCAAAGCCGCCAACTGACATGCTGCGGGAAACCCGGCGCAATTGATTGGCATTCACCGGCTCTCCAACACGGAAGGTAAAATCATGCCCGCCACGCAGGAACTCGCGCAATAAAAGATAAGTACGTATTCTCGGGTGGATCAGGCCTGACAGATTAAACAGCATGGAATTGCGACCGCTGATATAGAGCGGAACCATTTCACCATCGCAAATTTCTACAAAATTGCGGACCTGATCTGTCCAATCCGCATCCGAAATTGTCCAGTCAGAGGTTTTCAAATGAGAGCAAATGCGCCCCGGGAACAGGGCAAGATCACCGCCGCTTCTCAAGTGACGCAATGCTGTGGCAATTGACTTGCGGTTCTGCCCGCGATTGCCGGCTGCAGTAAAAGGATCAACGAACAAAAGACTCGGTTCGTCCAATTGGGTGGCAGCCAACAGCTTATTGGCGAATATCCGAATATTCGAACGGTATTGTGTCAAAAGCTGAAACAGGGCAAATGCATCGGGCAAACCGTAAGGGTGATTTGCAACAAACACTTTTGGGCGGTCATCAAGTTCATCCAGAATTTCCGGGTTTTCGATATTCCATCGGATATTCAAACGCTCGAATAGAATATCGATCAACTCATTGGCTTGCGGCCAAGGTCGCCCGACCTCTTCCATTAGCCGATTGAGCTTGTCTACGCCCACGAGTTTTTCAATCGCAGACTGCAGATATGGATTGAATTGCGCATCCTCAGAGAGGCCCAAAACCTCCCGAGTGTTCAAATAGGGCTTGTTTCCCGAATTAATGGGGCTTGCCACATCATTCATTTCGCCACTTCCCCTGGCTTTTCGTGCAACGCGAGATGCCCCGATATCTCACTTATACGAGCAGTTTTGTATCATTTTGCCTTTGGCTCGACAACGCACCGAGAGGCAAAACAGGCAATGCAGTTCAAATTTGCATTGAAATTTCATGTATCAGTTGATCAAAGACAAACAGCGCCTAAGATGAGAACCTTATCCGCAGCAAAAGGCATCTTTATGACCATGGTTCGATTCGCCCAATTATTCGCCATTTCCATCCTCTTTCTTGCAACGTTACATTCGCAGGTTTCCGCTCAGGACGCAGCAGACGGTGTTGCGCCAGAAGCTGCATCGGGTGTCACCCAAAAAGAACTTGTAAAAGCATCGCGCCACATGGTTGCCGCCGCTAACCCCCATGCCAGTAAGGCAGGAAATGAAATCCTGAAACAAGGGGGAAATGCGGTTGATGCCATGGTGGTCGTTCAACTGGTTTTGGGATTGGTAGAACCGCAGTCGTCAGGATTGGGCGGCGGTGCATTTCTTGTGTATTTTGACGCAGATGCCAACCGTCTCACGACATATGATGGTCGCGAAACCGCACCGGCTGCAGCAACGGCAGACATGTTCATTGGGGAAGATGGTCAACCCATGCGCTTTTTCGATGCCGTGGTTGGAGGACGTTCAGTTGGCACGCCCGGCACTGTTAAGCTTTTGCATGAGGTCCATAGGAAACATGGCAAGCTGGAATGGTCGTCATTGTTTGACGCCGCAATTGCTCTCGCAGAGAACGGGTTTGAGGTCTCTCCTCGCCTCAACGCACTCATCACACGTTCGGCTGAAAGTCTTTTCAAGTACGAAACCACACGCAATTATTTCCTGAGTGAAGAAGCAGTACCACTGTTTGTCGGCACCAAAATCCGCAACCCTGAATATGCTGCAACATTAAAGGCGATCGCCGCAAACGGGCCCGATGCGTTCTATTCAGGTGACCTGGCAAAACGCATTGTAGACACTGTACAGAATGCTGAAGGAAATCCAGGCCGACTTTCGCTTGACGATCTCGCTAACTACCAAATCATTGAACGTGACCCGGTTTGCTATACCTATCGTAAGTTCGAAGTATGTGGCATGGGCCCGCCCTCTTCCGGCGCGCTGACGGTCGGCCAAATCCTCGGAATGTTGGAGCCATATGATCTGAAGGCATACGGCATGAACGATCCAACCAGTTGGCGGTTGTTTGGTGATGCCTCTCGCCTCGCATTTGCTGATCGGGGCCTTTATATGGCCGATAGCGACTTTGTAAAAATGCCAAAAGGTCTGCTTAATCGTGAATATCTCTGGAAACGTGGCCGCACTCTGACCCGTGAAGACGCTATTCCTGCAGATGAATTGAAGCCTGGGGAGCCACCCTTCGACCACGCTCAACTTTACGCTCCAGACAATTCGCTGGAACTTCCCTCAACCAGTCATTTCTCAATTGTAGATGACGCCGGCAATGTGGTGTCGATGACCACAACGATTGAAAACGGCTTTGGCTCGAGACTGATGGTTGGGGGCTTTCTGCTCAACAATGAACTTACAGATTTCTCATTTGTGCCGGAGGTTGACAGTAAGCCCGTTGCCAACCGAATTGAACCAGGCAAACGCCCACGGTCCTCCATGGCGCCAACCATCATTTTGCGTGATGGGAAGCCAGTTCTTGCAATCGGATCTCCCGGTGGCAGTCGCATCATCCCCTATGTCGCCAAAACGATTATTGGCTGGATTGATTGGGAACTTGATATCCAGCAGGCCATCGAGCTGCCGCATCTGGTCAATCGCTTCGGAAAATATGATCTCGAAACTGGCACCAGCGCTGAACGCTTTGCCCCTGCCCTTGCAGATATGGGTTATGAAGTGGAAGCTCGTGAACTCAATTCCGGCCTCCATGGCATCGAAATTACCTCAGAAGGTCTCGAAGGTGGAGTTGATCCAAGACGCGAAGGCCTAGCGATTGGGGAATAGTCACCCTCGAACCAACCGTTTCATATTCTCAAGCAGACGTTTTTGTTCTTTGGTAAAAGCTTCAATTTCAGCCGCATGAACCGGATCAATAGAGCCAAAGCGCTTTGAGATCGTGGCGACGATGTTCTCTGAACTGCCCGAAAGGCTTTCCATACGTGCAATCATACGCGCCTTCGTGCACATGGCTTCAGATGGCGGATACTCAATTTCACTGGCTGGACGGATCATGACGCACCTTTACGCTGTACAATTCCCAAACCACTTTGCAGTCGGGAGATTTGGTCTAGATTACAAGTGTGCCTGAGCATGGTTAAGAAACCTTTACGCAGAAAATCTTTGCACCGGAATGCCGGCGTGGTAAGTCTTTCATCTGAATTGGAAGACCCTAATGGCGCAAAACCTGTCATTTCTCTCGAGCGGAACAGACGATGCCGATCACGCCCGAAAGAAACTCATCTCAATCTATGGCGATTGCCAACCGGAAGACGCAGACGCAATCGTCGCACTGGGCGGTGATGGCTTCATGCTTCAGACCCAACACCAGTTTATGAACTCGGGAAAACCGATCTATGGCATGAACAAGGGTACGATTGGTTTTTTGATGAATGAGTATAAGCCGGACAATCTTCGCCAACGTGTTTCTGCAGCCTTGCGCAGTAAAATCCGCCCTCTCGTCATGACGGTGACAGATGAAAACGGCAAGAAACACACCGCGATGGCGATTAATGAGGTTTCCTTGTTGCGGCAATCCTATCAGGCGGCGAGCTTGTCTATAACGACAGATGGGAAAAAGAGGTTGGATGCCCTGGTATGTGATGGCGTCATGGTTGCAACTCCTGCTGGTTCTACCGCCTACAATCTCTCAGCTCACGGCCCAATTTTGCCATTACAAGCGCCCCTTCTTGCGCTGACACCCGTAAGCCCGTTCAGACCAAGACGCTGGCGCGGCGCATTGATCCCAAACACGGTAGAAGTACACATAGGGATTAATGAACCTGAAAAACGTCCCGTCAACGCGGTTGCGGATCACACCGAATTCAAGTCAGTGCGTGAAGTTCACGTAAAACAGGATATGGATCATTTCGGCCTGATCCTGTTTGATCCCGAACATTCATGGGATGATCGGATTCTGGCAGAACAATTTCAATACTAGGTTAGAGTTATGCCGCCTTTGAAAGATCGCGCTGCGGAGCGATTCCATAGATCTCGGCATACATTTGATCGAAATCATCCTCAACCAGGTCGCCTATGAACCCTGCATCAACCAAGACCGGTTGCTTTTGGCTGTAATTTGCACGGACCAGATCATCTTCACTCGATAGATCATCCTGTATGCCAATCGAGATATCGTCGATGATTTCATCAAACTTCTGATCCGAAAGTTCAACCGTATTGTCTCCGCCCGCGCCTTCTAGCGCCGCGATGGCTACTTCGCCTGCCTCAAGATTGGCCGCTACAAGGTCGATATCGGCAAATTCAGCAACGTCATTGAGCGTAACCGGAGCAACTTCTTCAAGCAATTGCGCATCGTCGATTGCTGCTGCAACCTGCTGTTCCATGAGTTGGTTTCGGGCAGCGATTTCCATTGCTTTGGACTTGGCACTTTCACGAGCAGTTTCCGCCGACAGTTTTCGCAACAACACCAGAAGATCATCCACAACTTCAGACTTGCCACTTGTGTAAGAAGCTATGACTTCTTTTGTTACAAGAAACGGCAAACGGGATTGGTTGATTTCTGACTTTGATGACAGCAAATCACGCCAGGTCGCGATTGCTGTGTTGAAAATTTCAAATGCAGAAGCCGGCATGCCGGAGCGTTCATAAATCGCCTTGAAGACAGAGCTTCGATTTTTTGTGAGCACTGATTCGACACGGGCAAACCGAACACCACTGAGTTCAGAAAGGGCATGAGCGACAAGCGTGATATTTCCCATGCATACGGCACGCAACAGATACGCGACATTCATGCGGCCATCATTGATTCGCATTCGCACGATGCGGCGGACATCCTCGTCTGATGATCCGGCGGCAAACAGAATTGAGGCCTTTTCGCAGGCTTCATCGACCATAAAATCGGCGCGAGTTTCCTTGAGCCACTGTTTGTCAGAAACAAAGGAACCAAGCGCAGATCCCAATTGCTCGATGAGAAGCAGGCGTGTCGGCGCGGCCAGATCATCTCTTTCAGACAGGACATTGCGAATTTCTGTATCCGTGCCAAATCGCTCGGCAGCAATATGCAAGCATTGTTCGTCAAATGGGGCAACCGGATTGACCAACAACGCATAGGTCGCATCACGACAAATGAAAGGAACGAGCTTGTCAACAAGTCCGGGAGATATCCATGGACGGCAAGCAACTGCTATTTGGCAGGTTTCGTCACCTGACTTCGCAAAATCAACCAGTTCAGCATCGTCAAATACCGGCGATTGGGACAGTGCGATAGAAGCAATATCAATGCTGTCCTGAGCCAACATCACCATTAAATGGCGCGGAGCGATTGCATGAGCGCCGAAGTTTTGTGCGATTTCCAGACGTACCGCAGGTGCTGCATCTTCAAGGAGAATTGTCAAAGCTGCTTCAACGTCCTCGCGCTCTTCGACTGTGATGTCATTGCGCAAGAACGTTCTGACGAGCGCGCCAGCCGCTTCAATTCTCTTTGAAACCGGAGCGGTTTCGACCCACTCCAGAAAATACTCGATGACCATAGGTACTCCCGCTGAAAAACGCATCAGCATACTTGATAGCGGTAAGTTTTATCGAAAAAGGATTAACGATCGGTTCACCAAAGATACAAAGATTTTGCTAACCATAATTTTGGCTAATGCCGGTCACGGATTGTGGACTGTTCCATCCCAGCCGGGTCGAGGCATTTCGTGAAACCCGTTTGAATACCCAAAATCCAGATAACCCAGGCGCGTCACCGGCTTGGCCAAAGCCACATCAAAGCGACCATCACGAATATATTGTTCATCAATATGGACGCCCGTCACCTGCCCTATGATCATGATCGCGCCGGTTTTATTTCCATCAATGTCTACGGTCTCGACTACAGATGTCACTTTGCATTCTAGAGCTGCACATGCATCTGCCACTCGGGGAGCAGCCACAGTTTGCGATTCAGCTGCGGAGATCCCGAGATGATCAAACTCACTCACACCTGACGGCGCGGGAAGGCTTGAGGCGTTCATTTCCTTCTCAAGATGTTCGCTTGCATAGTTGAAGACAAATTCTCCGGTCTCGACCGCGTTGCGGGCACTGTCCTTCACACCTTCTGACGCGAACATCAACATCGGTGGCATGCCACCCACTGCATTGAAAAAACTGTACGGTGCCAGGTTTGCGATCCCCTCTTTGGATAGCGATGATATCCATCCGATTGGTCGGGGAGCCACAATGGCTTTCAAAGGGTCGTGTGGCAAAATCGATTTGTCACGAGAATGTGGAGTAAAAAACATGTGTGTGCCTCAATCTGTTTAAGGCTCAGACTTAGGCCTTCCACGGTGGGTAGGCAATGGAATGCCTTGAAATCTTCCCAGTTTTCGGATTGTGTGGCGAAACCACACTGTTCACCGAATAAGAAGTTTATGCAATCGCACCGTTTCACTCGACTGATATTACTATTTGCTTTGTTTCTTGGCCCGGGGATTGCTCTTGGTCAGGAAAAGCAGCGGGTATTGTTGCAAGCGCGTTTGAGTGCCGAAGGCCCAGTCATTGAAGATGGGGTTGAATGGCGAATTTTCAGGGCGTCTTCCGCGACAACCGGAAAACTGGAAGAACTTGTCTATTCATTTGGTGGTTCCAAGGCTTTTGATATTGAGCCTGGCGATTATTACGTTCATGCCGCTTACGGGCACGCCGGTGCAGTCCGGAAAATCAGTGTAAGCAACATTGCGTTGCGTGAAGAATTTACACTGAATGCCGGTGGTTTGAAATTGAATGCCACTTCTTCGAGTGATGTCCGAATCCCAAACCGATTGTTGCGCTTCGATGTCTACGAAGAGGAGATTCTTGAAAACGGCAACCGTAAGCTTCTTGCTCGAAATGTGAAACCTGAGGAAATTATCGCATTTCCGGTTGGTACATACCATGTTGTTTCGAGGTTTGGAGACCACAACGCTACCGTGCGCGCAGACTTGCGGGTTCGCCTTGGTAAGCTGACAACAGCGGTCCTGCAACACCGTGCAGCCATCATTACGTTCAGGCTGGTTCGTCAATTGGGCGGAGATGCCGTTGCCGATACAGCGTGGTCCATCCTCACGGAGAATGGTGAAGTTATCCAGGAAAGCACAAGCACATTTCCAACACTGGTACTGGCAGAGGGAAATTACACCGCGATCGCACGACATAATGATGCCGTTTACAGTGAGGATTTTCTCGTCCGGTCAGGCTTCAACACCGATGTTGAAGTGCTTGTACCAAACTAGGTTCCGATCATGAGTTTCACGAAGATCCCTGATCGCGCACCCCGTCTCAATCGCTCCCAGCTTGCCGTGCCTGCAAGCCAGGCAAGGATGATTGAGAAAGCGGCGAACAGCGAAGCAGACATTGTTTTTCTTGATCTAGAGGATGCGGTGGCACCTGCAGACAAGGAAGCAGCGCGTCAGAATGTGGTGGATGCGGTAAACCAGAAAGACTGGGGGCGAAAATCAGTATCTTATCGCGTCAACGGCCTCGATACCCATTACATGTACCGCGATCTGATCGATGTGGTTGAAGCATGTGGCGACAGGCTTGACCTGATCATGATCCCGAAAGTTGGAGCAGCTTCTGACATTTATGCGGTTGATATGCTGTTGACCCAGATTGAGGCTGCCAAAGGCTTTGAAAAACGGATCGGGATTGAGGCGCTCATTGAGTCGGCACTTGGCATGCAAAACATTGCAGCAATTGCACAGTCCAGTCCGCGCCTTGAATCCCTGCATTTTGGTGCCGGCGACTATTCAGCGTCTCTGCATGCCAAAACAACCCACATTGGCGGGACGAATTCTGAATATGCAATTCTCTCCGATGCAGATGAAAGCGGGCACAGAGTATACCATCTTGGCGACCAGCATCATCACGCACTCTCGTCACTGGTGATTGCAGCAAGGGCCAATGGATTGCGCCCGATTGATTCCGCATTTGGTGACTTTTCTGATCCTGAGGGTTACAAGGCTTCAGCCCAGCGCGCCGCAGCCATGGGGTGCGAAGGAAAATGGGCCATACACCCATCCCAAATAGCGCTTGCGAATGAAATCATGGGGCCCGACGCCGAAGAAGTTGATCGCGCCAAGCGCATTCTTTCAGCCATGAATGAAGCCGCTATGGAGGGCAAAGGCGCTGTTACTTTTGAAGGTCGAATGATTGACGCGGCAAACATCCGCCAAGCAGAAATGCTGGTCAGGAAAGCGGAGATGATTGGGAATGGATAAGCCCCTACCCGGAAAGTAAATCTGTTGCAGAATCCGCCATACAAACACTCAAAGCCTGCTCACGTCCTCTGATCTTGACCAGCTCATGTTTGAACCCTTCGAAACGTAACCCGCTATTGTTGATTGTTTTTTCCGAGACGATGAATTGAACGCCGTGTTCTTTTGTCAGGCTTTCCAGTCTGCTGGCAGTGTTTACCACATCGCCAATGGCAGTAAGGGAATTGGCGTTTTTATAACCCATCTTGCCCACTATGGCTGCCCCGCAATGAATACCAATCCCGATGCGCAAGCCCTGCGGTAATTCAGTTTTAATTGAGTTATTCAACTCTTCAAGCTGCTCAGACATTTTTATGGCGGCATTGATGGCCTTGCGGCAACCGACTTCCATACTTTCGTTCACCCCAAACAGCGCCATGACACCATCCCCGATAAACTTGTCCAGATGACCGCCAGATTCTTCAATGGCACGCCCCATCGCCGCGAAATAACGGTTGAGAAGAAAAGCAGTATCAAAGGGGAGACGATCTTCAGAAATCTGCGTAAATCCGCGGATATCCGCAAACAGAACCGCAATTTCCTGTTCATCCCCGCCATGGGGCTGTTCAACCTGTTGGACCTTTCTTAGTCCTGCCTGCGGTTCGAGCAATGCCGTCACAGACAAGGATTGATTTGGCACGGTTTGGCACGCCAGCCGCACCTCTGGTCCGGCATTAATGCGATCCAGTACCCGCCTTTCCGCAGCACTTGCGGGTGGCAGAGTGTTAAGCCCCTCATCAATCCGAACCCGGCATGTGGAGCACCGGCCACGGCCGCCACACACAGAAGCATGGGGAACCTCGGCCAATCGGAGTTGATCGAGCAGATTTACACCTGCGAAAAGCGGAATTTCCACTTTTTTTGAAAAATCCAGATCTCGGTAATTGAGCTTGAAAGCGGAACGCTGTGATCCCCGCTTGGAGCGCAACCAACGCAGACAAAACACAGCTGCAATTATGCTTGGGACTATGACAAAGGTTACCAATTCTGCCTGGTTCACAAATGCAATAAATTCCGGCAATTGCTCGGCGGTTCGTCTGAAGGTTCGTTCGACCCAACTTTCACTGTTCGACAAACGCGCGACGCGCAGGCTAGCAGATGCATATCCAGCGAGCGCCAAAGTCGGTAAGACAATTGCAAAACCAAGGAACCAGACTTTGAATTGTGCATACCAGGGTTTCAAGCGTAGCCAATAGTGCCAGCCCAAACATGTATGGACCCAGACAACAGGAAGCGCGATCAGGTTCAACACTCCGTAGTAGATTGAAGGTACCCACATTCCGTAAAGTGTAAACTGGTATCCCTCCTCAACTCCAAAAGCTTCATTCAAGCCACGGGTTCCCATGACATGGCCTACCAGCAGCAGCGGAATCAAAAATCCTGAGACCAGCTGCACCCATTCATGCGCCCGCATCTTTAACGTCTGTTTTTGATAAAGTGCTTGAACCGCAAGAACCACATGAACCAAGAGCGCCAGCATGATCAGTGCTTCGCCAATCGGTTCCCGCCAGGGCTGAATGAAATATTTCAGCGCATCGTTCATGGCCTTGAGCGAGATAATTCCCAAAGCATGATTGATGAAATGCCCGACTACGAAGGCGGTAAGTATGATGCCGCTGATAAGACGCAAGCGGGTTAGCATGGCAAAAGGTGTACAATCTTCATTGGGGAACTATGCAACAAAAAAAGGGACTTTAGAACTCCGCAATCTGTACATTATCCGCTAATTTTCAGATGTTCTTTTGCTTTTTGAATATCGGTTTGTCTGTGCGGTTTCAGCTCTGCAGCCACGAGATGTTTTGGCAACTCCCTCAAACCGACTTCTTTGAGATAACGATCCACTATGTTTTTGTCGATTAGAACCGATCCACTGCCAGCCCAGTGGCGGTCAGAAAGGTTTTTCTTGATCCCAGAAACCCAATACTCGTCACCCGTTTCACCATCAAAATAGTTGCCTGACATTCCCTGACTGCGTCCAAGTGCCAAACCGTTAGTATATATGGTTGAGCCGGTCTTCGAGGTATTTGCTTCGCAAATCCAAGCCGGACCGGTGTCGTTATACCCGGTCTTTAGTTCGACATAGATGAGGCGCCCGCGACTTATCACGACTCACGCTTCAAATCAGGCGGGGTCGCTTCTTCTACCAGCGAAGCAATAGCATCATCCAGCGCCATTGGGGTTTGATCCTTTGACCCAAGGCGGCGGATGTTCACACTGTTTTCTTCAGCTTCCCGCATGCCACAAACCATGATCACCGGCACTTTGGCGAGCGAATGCTCGCGCACCTTGTAGTTGATCTTTTCGTTGCGTATATCAGCTTTCGCTTGCAAGCCAGCCTTCTTGAGTTTGGCAACAACCTGCTCCGCATAATCGTTCGCTTCTGATGTAATGGTAGCAACAACAACCTGTTGAGGTGCCAACCAAAGCGGGAAATGCCCCGCGAAGTTCTCGATCAGGATACCCAGGAAGCGCTCCATGGATCCACAGATTGCGCGGTGGATCATAACCGGCTGTTTCTTCTCGCTATCACTGTCGATATAGAACGCTCCGAAGCGCTCCGGCAGATTGAAGTCAACTTGTGTTGTGCCACATTGCCATGTACGCCCGATGGCGTCCTTGAGCGTATATTCGAATTTTGGACCGTAGAACGCGCCCTCGCCTTCATTGATGCCAGTCTTGATTTTGCCACCAGAATTTTCTTCGATCTCTTTCAAGACTTCCATCATCACAGCTTCTGCATGATCCCAACTTGCGTCATCACCCACACGCTTTTCAGGACGTGTGGAGAGCAGAACGGACATTTCTTCGAAACCAAAATCCTTGTAAACCGAGAGGATCAAATCATTGATCCGCATGCATTCGGCGTGCATTTGTTCTTCGGTACAGAACACATGCGCATCATCCTGCGTGAAGCCCCGCACACGCATCAAGCCATGCAAGGCACCAGATGGCTCATACCTGTGTACATTGCCAAACTCTGCGAGGCGCACCGGCATTTCCCGATAAGAACGCAATCCGTGTTTGAAGATTTGCACGTGTCCGGGACAGTTCATCGGCTTGATCGCAAACACCCGATGATCTGCCTCTTCATCATCTTCATTCACTAGAGCATGTGCTGATTTCACCGCAAACATGTTCTCATTATACCAGCCCCAGTGACCAGAGGTTTCCCACAGAGACTTGTCGAGAATTTGCGGCGCGTTGACTTCTTCATAAGTGCCATCAAGACGGCGACGCATATAGTTCACCAAAGACTGGAATACGCGCCATCCCTTGGAGTGCCAGAACACGACGCCGGGCCCCTCTTCCTGGAAATGGAACAGGTCCATTTCACGTCCCAGCTTGCGGTGGTCGCGTTTTTCTGCCTCTTCGCGCATGAAGAGATATTGCTTTAGTTCCTTCTCGTCCCGCCAAGCTGTGCCGTAAATGCGGGTGAGCATGGCATTATTGGAATCACCGCGCCAGTAAGCGCCAGCGACGCTCATCAGTTTGAATGCACTACCCACATCGCCTGTTGAACGCATGTGAGGGCCACGACACAAATCGAGCCACTCGCCCTGCTTGTAAATTTTCAGGGTCTGATCATCAGGGATCGCATCGACAAGCTCGACCTTATAACTTTCGCCCTTAGACGCGAAATATTCCTTGGCCTGATCGCGGGTCCATTCTTCTTTGGTGAACTTGTCATTGCGCGCAATAATCTGACGCATTTTCTTTTCGATGACTGGAAGGTCTTCCGGCGTGAAGGGCTCATTGCGAGCAAAATCGTAGTAGAAACCATTTTCAATTACCGGCCCGATGGTGACCTGTGTTCCAGGCCACAATTCCTGTACCGCTTCAGCAAGCACATGCGCACAGTCATGGCGAATCAGTTCCAGCGCATGTTCATCTGAACGCATGACCAATTCAATAGCGCCGCTTTTTTCAATCGGGTCACCAAGATCGCGCACTTCACCATCGATTGCATAGGCAAGCGATTTTTTAGCGAGGGATTTTGCGATTGATTCAGCAACTTCCAGACCGGTTACACCAGCAGGGAATTCTCGTGCGTTGCCATCAGGAAATGTAAGGGAAATCTGTGCCATATCGGGCAAATCCTTTCTCCAATCCCGCCTACGAATGCGGGTGGTCGAATCATAACTTTGACCCAGTGTTTAAGAGATTTGTATCGCAGTTACAACCTCGGAAAAGGCTAACCGCTTATGGGTTTGCTCCGGCAAGTCGTGGAGATGTTTTTTTCAGATCATCTTCTGCCGTCAGCTCTTTTTCTCTCGCATTGGACCTGTGTTCCATGCGCCAGACCAAACAGCCAAATATAGCAATCAAAATCGCAATACCTGCTACCATCAACCATCCTGCCGGGGTTATTGCTCCGGCACCGATTCCGGATGATTGATTAACGGCATATGCAACTACACTTAATGGGAAAGTCGCGACACCGGCAAACCGTGCAACGCTGCGCCAGAAGGCCGTGGTTGGTTTCCCGACAACAAAGTGCGTCGATTGATCAACCCGTGCTGTCTTAGGCACTAGTGCATTGAAATCGTTTGCTGGCGGCCAGAAGTCCGGATGCAAATCACGTGAAAACTCATCCCGATACAGAGCTTTTGTTTTCTTGTATTTGGACAAAATGGATGCAGGATCCGCACCTCGCTCACCCACAGGATTGTGATGCAATTGCTTGCCGGCAATTTTGCAAAATGTGCCCCAATAGTGGCGGGTATCGGAGAGATGTAGTCGCCAGACCTGTTCAACAACGTCCGACGGTACCAGGTCTCGGTCAGACACAGCACTCAGATACATAAAACGTTTGTACTCACGAATAGCGCGCTGGGCGAAGCTCAATGTCCAGTTGTTCTCGGCAGCAAGATGAGCAGAAAAAGGCTTGCCGATGGCAAGAGAGTCAAACTCAACCTTCTCGATCTTTTCCCAAAGCTCGGGATGTATCATTAGCTCATTCCAGCTTACTGCAGTTTAATCACCGCAGGCACACTATCAAACAAGGTGAATGGAGTTATTAACGCAGAACGCCCGTCTTAGCCTTTGGCAAACAAAGGGTAAACTCGCAGGGCTATGTGAACAGCCTTTGCAATCGCAAGGGGAATGATCCACATCATTGCATCATGAACAAAGAAATCCAGTAGTAGCCAGTGCCACAGAGCCGCAATTGCAACAATGTATGATAATCTTTGTAGGTTTTTCCAGTGCTTCCCAAGCGTTCGAATGCCCCACTGATTTGAGAAAACTGATATCAAGACAAACAGGATCATCGCAATCCAACCCGTTGCAAATTGCAGATCAAGCGATTCCAGCCAAACAAGTTCCCAATCCCATGCGACATATCGCAGATACAGAACAGTGTGAATCAATGCATACAAAGCTGCCGCAAGCCCAAAATATTTACGCTTTGCCAACAACCATCGGCTGATGGCCTTTCCAGTATCAAACGGTTTCAGGAGAAGCGTCACAGGCGTGATCGCTAGTGTGGCGACTAGCAATTGAATCGAAAGAACACCAGACGCCTGCATCATTTCCGGATAGTAGTAATATCCAGGAAACAGCAAGTCATAGATGAACGGTGGCGACGGTATTGCCAGCAAGAACCAGAGCAAATAGCGCGAATGAATTAGATTATGAATCAAATTTATTCCGCCACCTGAACCAAACCGACATTAAATCCGTTCCAGTTAGTCAGAACGGCCTGGCTAATGGGTTTCAATGCAGCAATTTCGGCACTATTTAGAGTGAGATATTTCTCGACCAAGTTTGCGACAGCCACTTCCACGGCACGAAAATTCCCATCCCGCGACTTCATGGCAATGCCATAGCCCAATTCGGGAATACTTGCCGTATAAACACCCTCGGCACCCACCTTTACAAATACCCTGCCGGGTACCGCATTCATCAATTTCGTACACACCCGATCAGTTCCGGCCACCATAAATGGCTCGTTCATGCAAGCATCGCGTAACCTTACCATTGCCTTGGAGCGCTCTGGACCAGGGTCTTCTCCGACGCCAAAACGAGCAAATGCCGATGCCAGATGCGATAAAGGAATTTTGTATGTCGGGATCGAACATCCATCGATGCCATGGTTTTCCTCATCATGCCGAGAATGAGTAGTCGCAGTCAAAACAGCTGCTATTTCGCGCTGAACCGGATGGTTCAGCTTGATATAATCACTAACCGGTAAGTCAGAATGTTTGGCGAAGGCAACAAAACCGGCATGTTTTCCGGAGCAATTGTTATAAATTGCCGTGACTGTGGTCTCTGAACGAACCAAATCCGCTTGGTCTTCTGTTCTTTTTGGAAGTTGGGCACCACATTCGAGACATTTTTCTTCGAGGCCGGCCAATGCAAGCATTTCTTGCGCGCAGTTGACATGTTCAGGTTCGCCATTGTGAGAGGCGCAGGCCAATGCCAGATGTTTATCGCAAAACCCGAATGCGTCTGCAGCGCCACTTTCGACCAAAGGTATTGCCTGCAGCGCTTTTATGGCTGAACGGGGAAAAATCCGCTTATCCGTTTCTCCGTAGGCATCCACCAGCGCACCTTTTGCATCTGTAACAACGCAATCAATCCCATGGGTACTCTCGACGTGACCACCGCGTGTGACGGTCACCAACATCGGATCATGTTTCATTATGCTGAGTTCTTTCCGGAATCTGGAACAGGATCATGCCCGCTTGTCCCCCAAGGATTGCACTTTCCAACCCGGATCAGTGTCAACCAACCGCCTCGCAGCAGGCCGTGACGAGCGATTGCCTCGTAACCGTATTCAGAACAGGTTGGTAGGTGGCGGCAAGAGTTTCCGATGAACCCCGACAGGGTGAGCTGGTACAAGCGAATGAGACCAATGCCAACCAGGCGGCCTGGTGTTTTTGGCCATCGCCCTTGCCAGTTTCGTGAGTGCCGTTTCTTTGAGTCTTTTGAATCACTTGTCGTCACTGGCTGACAAGACGAATCAACCATTTGATCCTTGGAATTTTGCTTCATTATTCAGCTGCTTGCCTAACCGCATCTATTTGATCAAGGCAGTCAACAACTGCATCAAACGTCAAAAGTGTTGAAGCGTGACGGGCTTTGTAGTCCCGTACAGGT
Organism: Rhizobiaceae bacterium; assembly: GCA_030065115.1. Lineage (GTDB taxonomy): Bacteria > Pseudomonadota > Alphaproteobacteria > Rhizobiales > Rhizobiaceae > JAALLB01. The sequence continues at coordinate 28,607 of JASJDO010000024.1, forward strand.
TCCAGAAACTTAAAATCTTCAAATTTGCCGTCAGGAGCTGCACCATTTTCTTTTAACATGGCATAGGCCTGCTTTTTCAACTCCCGCAGTTCGCCTGCTGTCGCTCCCACTACCACGCGCGCCATGATAGAAGAAGACGCTTGGCCCAGTGCACATGCCTTCACCTTGTGAGAAAAATCCGAAACCTGGTCTCCATCCATTTTCAAAAACACCTCGACAGTCGAACCGCACAGTTTTGAGTGCGCCTTTGCGCGTGCATCGAAGTCTTCAAGTTCTCCTATACGCTCAATATTTCCCGCATATTCCAGGATTTTAGCATTATAGACGGAGTCAAGCACGGTCGTTCACCCTCAGTTCAGCATTGGAAACGTACTATATTAGCTCAAATATAGGCACATGATCACATTTCGTCGATAATTATGTGATTTAGTTGATCGCGCAAAGTGTTGAGGAAAAAAATATTTGCACTATGTTTGAGATTGTCAGGTCACCGTGCCGGACGGAGATTACCTCCCGAAAGCCCCGGAACCCGGCCAAAGCCATACATCCATGGTCCTGGTTGGAAAAGGACAAACTGGTAAACGGCTGCGACTGGTCCGAAACGACATTATGACGCGGAGTTAACCAATGGCCAATCGGGAGATTAGCATGGATGCTATTGTCGACAGTTTAAAGAAAATTGATACCCGTAAAGTACTTCCCAAAGAGGAGCGTCCTTCCCGTGAGGAAGCAGAAGACGCGGTTCGAGTTCTCATCAAGTGGATGGGTGAAGATGTAAATCGCGAGGGATTGCTCGATACGCCGAAGCGGGTTGCCAAAGCCTATCTCGAGCTTTTTGGCGGTTATGATCTGGATGCAAAAGAAGTCCTTGGCCGAACCTTCGAAGAGGTAGGCGGTTATGAGGATATGGTTCTTGTTCGCGATATCCCGTTCCATTCGCACTGCGAACATCACATGGTTCCAATCATCGGCAAGGCTCATGTAGCCTATTTGCCTGATGGTTGTGTGCTTGGACTGTCAAAAGTGGCTCGTACGGTCGACATTTTTGCAAAACGGTTGCAAACGCAGGAAAACATGACTGCGCAGATTGCCCATACAATCGACGATGCGCTACAACCCCGCGGTGTGGCCGTTATGATTGAGGCCGAACACATGTGCATGGCGATGCGTGGCATCCGCAAACAGGGCTCAACCACCATGACTACAACGTATACTGGTGCATTCCACAATAGCCCAGAAGAACAGCAAAATTTCTTCGCCATGTTGCGCATGGGCCGCGATTGATCCATAAATCGCCGGAACCCAATTCCGGTGATTTTTATGGCTTCCAAACTAAGTGAACACGAACGGGACCAGCTTGAAAATGGCTCGTCTTTTACTCCAAAATTTAGCTCTGACGGACTGGTTACCGCTGTTGCTCAAGATGCAACCAGCGGCGAGATATTGATGCTCGCACACATGAATTCGGAAGCAATCGACAAGACAATAGAAACCGGAAAAGCGCATTTTTGGAGCCGATCACGGGGCAAACTCTGGATGAAGGGGGAAACATCCGGCAATACATTGGATATTGTCGAGATCCTCACCGATTGCGATCAGGATGCCATTGTCATGAAAGTGAACCTCAACGGGAAAGGCGCATGCCATACTGGACGGCGCAGCTGTTTCTATCGAAAGGTTCGAAGCGACTCGCCAACTGTAAAGCTCGTGCACATTGACGAATAGCCGATGCTCGATTTTGCCCTGGCCTGTATATTTCTGATCATAACTCCCGGTCCGGGTGTGTTGAGTGTCGCAGGTGTTGGTTCCGGGTTTGGATTCGCCGCTGGCAGCAGATATTTGTGGGGCCTTTGTCTAGGAAATCTCATGGTTGGGCTTGCGGTTGTTTCCGGACTTGCAGCAGCCGTTTTTGCCATTCCCTATATTCGCGAGATTTTACTCGTACTTTCAGTCGCATATATGGTGTACCTCGCTGCAAAAGTTGCTTTTGCCGGTAGCAAAATCAGATTTATTGAAGCGACAAATTCGCCACGTTTTCTGGACGGAATAGCGCTTCAGGCGATCAATCCGAAAGCCTATGTAGCCAACACGGTTTTGTTTACAGGTTTCAGTTTCCTGCCCGATCAACTAGCCACGGAAATTGCACTTAAGTTGATTATTTGGACATTGATCTGGATTCCAATTCACTTTGCCTGGCTTGTTGCTGGCATCAGCCTGAGACGAATGCAGTTGGCAGAGCGTACTCAGCGGGCAATCAACATGTTCATGGCGCTGTCCATGTTGTTTGTCGTCGGACTGGCGCTGACAAGTCGCTGAAATAGAAAATCGCTGTTTATAGTTTGAAGTGTGAGGTTTTGCTCATCCTCAGGCATGGAAATTGCATTAAGGTTTGTATGTTAAGCTAACAAGACTTCGATGGTTTCGCCACCAATTCGCCCGGTTTCCCGCTTAACAGGCGATCTGGCGGCAGGGACAGGTGATTATGACGCAGAAAAACGCCAATGTTGTTGAGTTTCCAAGTCAGGCAAAAAGCGCGGAAACAAGCAACGCTGTCGCGGGTTCGGAAACTGAAAACAAGTTGAATCTAGCTGCTACCGGCCAACCGCAAACCGGTATTGCGCTTGCACTAGGCGGAGGCGCGGCTCGCGGCTGGTCACATATTGGAGTTTTACGCGCGATAGACGAGGCAAAGATTCCCGTCAGCATGATTGCCGGAACTTCTATCGGAGCCTTGGTTGGTGGGTGCTATTTGGCCGGCAAGCTTGATGCGCTGGAAGAGTTTGCGCGATCCATCACCCGACGCAACATCTTACGCTATATGGATTTTGCGTTTCGGGCTTCCGGTTTGATTTCCGGCATGCGTCTGGCTGAACGCATGGAAGATGAAATCGGTCATCTGAATATTGAAGATCTCGACAGGCGTTTCATCGCGATTGCTACCGATATCAATAGCGGAAACGAGATCTGGCTGGAGAATGGAAGCCTCGTGTCGGCGATCCGTGCATCTTATGCACTCCCTGGCGTGTTTGAGCCGGTGTCCCATTTAGGGCGAATGATGGTCGATGGCGCGCTTGTAAATCCCGTTCCTGTTTCGGCTTGCAGGGCATTCGAACAAAAACTGGTTCTCGCCGTCAATCTAAGCAGCGAAGTGTTCGGCAGGTCCGCAATTGTGAGATCGTCATCTATTTCTTGCGAGAATCGGTCGCATGCCCCCACACTCGAGGATAATGCGGGATTAGCATCATGGTTCACCTTCACGAAGAACCAAAACACCATCTCATCCCAAAACCGCTCGCGTCTTGGCGTTACTGGCGTAATGATTGAAGCGTTCAACATTATTCAGGATAAAATCGTCCGTTCACGCCTCGCGTGCGACCTCGTAGCCTTGCTCAATTGCTTCACTTGCCTTGTGGAAATCAGAAAGGCCGATGTTTTTCAATTGCGGCCGGATCGAAAAGTCAGGGGGGTCGCCCGCGAGGCGTGAACGGACGATTTTATCCTGAATAATGTTGAACGCTTCAATCATTACGCCAGTAACGCCAAGACGCGAGCGGTTTTGGGATGAGATGGTGTTT
>JASJDO010000158.1 GCA_030065115.1 Rhizobiaceae bacterium
CCCGAAATCAATATGGAATGCTCAATTCGTTTTCTGGTGATGGTGGCTCCCATAAGCGCGAGCGAACCTCCCAGACTAAGGGGCTGATCATTCCACAAGCGTTCATCCATTGAGCCTAACTCCTTCAGGATCTAGGGCACATGGACCGATAACTTTGGCCATGCGGATTTCACCATTGTTGAAACAGCCGATAACCTGCCCAATTCTACCTGTTCCGTTTTCAAGCAAACCCAGCGCGATTGGTCGCTTGAGCGTATTACTGAAGTAGCTTGATGTAACGTAGCCCAGAGAACGTCGATCACCATCGACTGGAACGAGATGAGAACCGGTAACGAGAGGATTATTGTCTAGCGTTTCAAATCCTACGAGTTGTTTCCGAGTGTTTGATTTACCTTCCGGCGTAAACAGAGACCTTTTACCGATATACTCATCTGTACGTTTTTCGCGTGGTCCGGCCCATCCAAGGTCATGCGGCATGGTCAGCCCGTCCGTATCCTTGCCAATCAGGATATAACCCTTTTCGGCCCGCATAATCATGACTGCTTCAAGTCCAATCCATTTTCCGCCAAATTGTGCCAGCGCGCCGGAAAGTCTGTTACGAAGATTTTCTGCATGCAAAGAAGGAACCGATAGTTCGAAGCTCTTGTCACCTGTAAAGCTGATCCTTGCAATGCGGAGGGGGCGTCCTTCAAATTTTGTTTCCGATACACTCATATGAGTGAGAGCCGGAAGTTCAATTCCTGCTCCAGCGATCAGTTCACTTGCTTTAGGACCTGTTACCGTCAATGTGGTCCAAGCCGAAGTCATATCATGGATGTAAACGCCCTTGCCACCTAATCTGTCTTGCCTTCCGTCTTCCAATTTCCATCGAACACCGTCGACATGTGATGAGGAAGCGGAAACAATAAAACGGTTTTCATCAAGGCGAAGCACGACGCCGTCGTCATAGACAATTCCGGATTCCGCCAACATGAACCCGTAACGGGCGCGGCCCGGCTTTAGTGTAGACATCCGAACATAACCCGTGAAGTCGAGCAGTTCACCAGCTTTGGGGCCGATCACCTCCAACTTGCCCAGGGGAGAAGCATCAAAGATTCCGACATTGGACCGGGCGATCATGGCCTCTTCCTGTGCCAGAGTGGTCTCGTCACCAACGCCATACACAGAAGGACGCAGCCATCCTCCATATTCCCTGAACCTTGCCCCTTCGCTGCGATGTGCGTCTTCCAACACGAGGCGTTTGAGAGGGTTGAACAGATCACCTCTGCGCCGTCCGGAAATCGTCACCAATGGAACGGGCTGAAAGGGGGGGCGGTAAGTCGTTGTTCCTGTTTCTGGAATTGATTTCCCTGTAATTGCTGACATTGCTGCCAAACCGGCGAAATTTGATGTTCGGCCCTGATCGGTAGCCATGCCAAGCGTCGTATATCGTTTAAGGTGTTCGACAGATTGAAATCCCTCGCTTGCAGCAAGGCTAACATCTTTCAGCGTGACATCGTTTTGCATGTCGATCCACTGTCTGCCTTTGAGGTCGGGATCAGGCCGAACGGGTTCTATCGCGGGGTTTTGCTTCAGAACCGACTTCGGAGCTCTCCCGCGACCGCCACCGGCAGCATGGCCTTCCTTGAGTGCAGCATTCAATGCGTAAGTCCCATTTGCAGCCCCGACCACGATCATGTCCGAAGTGCCGGGCCTTGGAACCAGCCCATCAATCTCTGGTTGCCAATCTAGTTTGCCACCGCTCTGACACCAAAGATGTACGGTAGGCGTATAACCGCCTGAAACCAGTATTGCGTCGGTTGAAACATACTCGCCGTCCACGGTTGCCCCAGTGACACCATTGTGGCCTTCTGCGCTGGTGAGTTTTACACCATACGCATGCCGTACCCCTTGCAGCTCAGGCCCGCTCTGTCGCTGGTCAATCAAAGTGACGTTTACTCCAGCGTTGCCGAACGCTTGCGCGATTGGATAGGTGAGATCATTCGCAGTGCCGATTAAAATATCGGTCCCCGGCACAATGCCATAACAAACTAGATAGTGCATGGCAGCTTCAGCCGACATCACACCGGGCAAATCGTTATTTGCAAACCAAAGCGGGCGTTCGATCGCACCAGCTGCCAATATGGTTTTCTTCGCGCGAATGCGCCAATGGAGATCAGGACTTGAGGTGAAGCGTTGCCAAGCTGCGAACATATGCTGATCGAACGCACCCCAGAGCGTAGTATCCAATAGTATTTTGCCGCCGGCTTTCAAAACAGCCTCTTTCGATAGCGCTGCGTATTCAGGCCAGTCTTTGCCATCAATCGTTCCACCGCGCCACCGCAACGAACCGCCCAGATCTTGCGCTTCATCTATAAGCCAAACCTTTTGACCACCTTCAGCTGCTGCCTTTGCTGCGGCGAGTCCGGCTGGACCTGTGCCGATAACAAGGACATCGCATTCAGCATTAATCTGTGGGCTGTCTACTGGTGGTTGATTGTTAGCATCAATGCGCCCAAGTCCAGCCATTTTGCGGATCATGGGCTCCCAACGATCCCAGCCAAGCGCCATGAAGGTTTTGTAATAAAACCCCGCAGGAATGAACCTGTTGAACAGGTCCATAAAGCGATACCTGTCTTTCGCTGCAGAAGGAGACACATTCACCGAACGCACAACCATGCCCTCTCGCGCTTTAATGGTTGTGGCTTTCAGATTGGGAGTAGATTTTCCGTCGATAAGGACATCGACAAGCGCATTGGGTTCCTCAGATCCCATGCCCCAGACACCCCTCGGCCGGTGATACTTGAAGCTCCGCCCTACCAGTCTCACACCATTTGCAAGCAAGGCGGAAGCAATCGTATCCCCTTCGAAGCCACTGACAATTCGACCATCAAACTCAAATTTAATCACTTTGCTCCGATCAATTTTCGAACCCAGTGTTTCGTGTCGGAAGCTGGTCATTCGCTGGCCTCCAGCAAACATTCACTGCTCAAAATATCACGGGTGACGGTGTCGCGGGTCATAAGAAAGTAAAGTCCGCAAGTTATATGAAGCCATATCTCTCGAGCTTCACCTTTCGGAGCCTTTCCCATATGTAGATAAGCTGCCCATTTTTCGTCACTTACCTCTTCCGAAGGCTCCGGTCTTGGTTTTCCTGCTTCCACAACAAAATGAAATTCGGTTTCATCGCGGTGACCGCAAAAAGGACAGGTAAATGCCTGCATAGTCTCGTTCTCCTTGCCTAGTGCGCGATACCGGACCCGGCTGCTTCATCTATCAGGCGACCTTCAGCAAAGCGTTTCAGGTCAAATGGCCTGCTAATGTCGTGATGCTCACCAGTCGCCAGAAGATGGGCTAACAGCCATCCGCCAGCGGGAATTGCCTTGAAACCACCCGTTCCCCATCCGCAATTGATAAACAGCCCTTCTGGACCAATGGGACCGATAATCGGAGAACTGTCCGGCACCACATCCACGACACCGCCCCATTGGCGCAGCAGCTTCAATTGGCCGAACGCGGGAAACATCTCCAGTAATCCGGAAATAACCTCTTCCTGAACTGGCAGATTACCCTTTTGCCCGTGGGTAGGAACACGGTCTAACCCGCCTCCAAAGACAAGTTCGCCTTTGTCGGATTGCGAGACATATGTTCCTGTCCCAAGCGCGAGCAGAACAGTGTCTAGACAAGGCTTTACCGGTTCCGAAACAAATGCCTGAAGCGCATAGGTATGAATAGGTAAGTCTACGCCCAACATTCCGGTTAAGCCGGGGGTCGCGCCTGCTGCTGCAATGCCGATAGTGTCAGACCGGATTTCACCGAGATTTGTCTCAACGCCTGCCACTTGGCCATTCTTTGAGAGTATGTCGGTGACTTCGCATCCTTCAATGATGTCTACTCCAAGATCACTGGCTGCGCGGGCGTAACCCCATGCAACTGCGTCATGACGAGCGATGCCAGCTCTTCCCTGCCAAATACCACCCATCAATTTGTAGCGGGCATTTTCATTGGAGTTGTAAAGGGGTACGCGCTTTGCAGCTTCTTCAGCACTCATCAACTCGCCGTCCACCCCATTCAGTTGCATGGCATTTGCAATTCGCTGACAGATTTCCATTTGCATCGGTGTATGAGCACCGATCAACATTCCACGCTGACTGAGCATCACGTTGTAGTTCAACTCCGTACTCAGATTTTCATAAAGGCGTAGCGCCAGATCATAGAGCGCAACGCTTTCCGGGTAGAAATAGTTTGAACGGATCACCGTTGTATTGCGTCCGGTATTTCCACCTCCTATCCAGCCGCGTTCCAGGACTGCGACATTTGTAATGCCGTGGTTTTTTGCCAGGTAGTAGGCTGTAGCAAGTCCGTGCCCGCCGCCACCTATGATGATCGCCTCATACGCCTTCTTCGGCGTTGCCTTACGCCATGCAGATTGCCACCGTTTGTGAGATGAGATGCCATGCTTGAGCAGAGAGAGGGCGGAGTAGTGTTGCACTAATTGCCCCCTTTTTCATAAGCAAAATCAACCAGTGCTTGATATTCTTCCGGTGCGATCTCGCGACCGGAAAATCCATCCAAATAGCCCTGCAGCCGGCTCATTCGCACTTCCATCGTCTCATTGACATCAAGCGCGTGATATCCAAGCTGCATAAAATACAAAATGCGCGCCCGGCAGTCCGCTTCATAAGAACCATAACCATGTGCCTCAAACATCTGGATGATGGCGGTGAGACGTCCCTCATCCGCCTTGTCAATACGATTTCGAACATCTGTATCACGGCGAGACCATTCACGAACCGCAAAATCCAGACCGCGATCAAAGAGTTCGGGATCAATGAAACAACGGAAGAAATTGCACATTGCAGCCCCAATGCCGGACGCTTTCATTCCGCAGTTTTTGACAATTGTCGCTGTGTTGCGGTTCTCCCACTCATCAAGCAGTGCATCCAGAAGGTCATTGCGGCTTTCAAAATACCAGTAAAAACTAGACCGCGAGACTTCGAGCCGCTCGCTAATAGTTAGTATTTTGACCTGGCTTATGCCTTCGCTGACCAAGATATGCCGTGCAACATTGATCCAGTCCTGGCGTGTGACTTTTACATGTCCAACCAGCGGATCTTTGTCCGGGTCATCCCTGTGTAGCACAACAACATCATCAACCATGGCTCAACTCTCAGGCGGTGCACCACCTTCTGCGGTGCGTTTTGCGATGAAATCCTGTAACTGGCCAAGCTTGCTTTCATCAATTTTCGGTTTGGCCTCAGCCGCAACAATATCCTTCCAGATTTTGGTCGCGCGATGGTTCGCATCAACCGATCCCCGCTCAGTCCAGGTTCCGAAGTTTGCATAGTCGTGTACGACTGGCTCATAGAATTGTGAATTGTAGCGCGCCATGGTTTGTGGGGCCGCAAAAAAATGCCCCTGCGGTTCGACTTGGCTGATTGCGTTTTCCAGCCCAATATCATCAGCAGTGGCAGTCGTCCCTGCGCAGAGTTCCGCAACCATGTTGAGGACCTCGGCATCGGTGATCAGTTTTTCATAAGAAACCGTTAGTCCGCCTTCGAGCCAACCGGCTGCGTGAATTACGACTGTGGCGCCTGCCATCAAACAACCCCATAGACCCATTTGGTTTTCGTTAGCTGCCTGGATATCATTCATGTTTGCTGCTGACCCAGCTGCTGACCGCCAAGGTAGCCCCGTTTTACGAGCCAGTTGTCCAGCAGCAAGGGAAGCCTGAAAATGCGATGGCGTACCAAATGCTGGCGCGCCTGACTTCATATCAACATTGGAAGTAAAAGTGCCGTAGCAAACCGGAGCACCGGGATTGACCAATTGTGTCAGGGTAATTGCTGCCAATGCTTCGGCATGTGAAAGGGTGATGGCCCCCGCAACTGTTATTGGTGCCATTGCACCCATGAGTGTGAATGGCGTGACGATGGACATCTGCCCGTATTTTGCAAAATCAATCAGCCCTTGTGCCATGGGGATATCAAGTGTTCGGGGGCTATTGGTATTAATGATGGTGTAATTATGCGGAGCAGCTTGGAACTCTTCATCGGATAGTCCGCGAAAGTCACGGATCATCTCAAAGCAATCCATCACCTGCGGTGTGCCGCGTGAAAAGGTGAACGGGAATTTGTCCGACCACGTCATCTGTGCTTCGGTTGTAAAATAATGGCGCAGGTGAATGTCGACGTCCTGTGGTTCCACTTGTGGGGAGACCATCTGGAACACGTCAAAATGATGGGTTAATTGCAGATATTCGATATAGTCTCTGGCTGAACCGGGCCGTCTGCCGCGTTCGAGGTCGGTCGCATGTGGTGCGCCAGCGCCCGCCTGAAAGACCAGACTTCCAAGTTCCAGAATGACATCCCGCTCCCGCGCTCCCGCACAGCAGGTTATCGATTTCGGGGCGCTTGCAATTGCGGCATCGACTATATCTTGCCCGATATAAACCATTTCGCCATCGATTTTGGCACCACCCGCTGCGAAGATCTTTCGGGCATCTTCGTGAAGAACCCGCATGCCCATGTCTTGCAAGATCGTAAGCGCACTTTTGTGCATGTTCTCCGCTTCATCAGCGGAGAATACATCCATATTCGGGAATGGATTGCGCAACTGACGGTAGTTCACTTCACGATGTGAAGTCTCTTCCTTCTTTGCACCACGTCCGCGCCTGCCACGCCTGGTAGAGGCAAATTCTTCAACACTCATCCGCGCATTGCCTTGCCTTGAGGATCATATGGAGAGGCTTCGATAACTTTTGCGCCGCATTCAACGCCAACAATATGAACGGTCAATTCCGAACCCGGAGCAGAGTGAGCCGGATCAATCAATGCCATAGCGAGAGATTTTCCAACCGTATGGCCATAGCCACCGGAAGTGACGAAGCCAATCTTGTTGCCATCTGCCCATACGGGCTCGAAACCGCTGGCATCGGCATCAGAAGAATTGACTTCAAGTGTTACAAGAAGCTTCGAAGGACCATTGCCGTCCCGTTCCGCAATCGCAGCATCCTTGCCGATAAAATCGTCTTTGTCCCAGGCAATCCAGCGATCCATGCCGGTCTCGCCTGGCGTATAGCCCTGGGTAAATTCCGCTGACCAGATGCCGAAGGATTTTTCAAGCCGCAGGGACAGCATCGCATTGAAGCCATATTCCTTCATGTCGAACTCGGCACCTGCTTCCAGCAGCATCCGGCGAAGTTTGATGTGATCTCCCATTCTGCAGTTGATCTCAAAACCGAGCTCGCCAGCAACCGACATACGAGCCACTTTTGCGCGAACCATGCCAACATCATAGTTGCCAC
>JASJDO010000025.1 GCA_030065115.1 Rhizobiaceae bacterium
CACCACAATCGCATCATCCAGCCTATCGCCTTCAATTAGTAAAGCCACCTTGAGCTCAAATTCAGAGGGTTCTGTTGCCTCATTGAGCACTTCTAATGCAGCATCAACACCTGTTTCATGATATGCAATAAGGGCAGGAAGAACTTGATCGGGGAGTTTGGCGAGTTGTTCGGCATATGCGGTTTCCGCTTTTGCTAACTCGGTATTTCCAATATCCAAAGCCATAGACGCTGACAAACGATGAATCTTTGCTTGAACTTCATTTGTCAGTGTCTGCCACTCGGTTTGATTTGTCTTGACCTCAGTCAAGTAGGTTTTGAGTTCTGAACTGTTACCTGCTCTTCGACGGCTGACGTATATTTCAATTAGATCGCTTACAGATTTGTTGTTACTCTTTTTCAGTGCATCAAGCTCATCAGGCGGACGTGTAGTAAAATCCGTTCCAAACAAACCAGCAGAGGGAGCGCGGCTGTCAATTACAACGGTTTTATAATGAGGATAATAATCAGGAAGTACCGTTGCGCCAAAAAATTCATAGACCAAACGTTCATCTTTGATGCAGATATCGTGAAGTTTTGAATTGAACCATGCCTGAAACTCAATACCATGTCGCTTCAGCACTTTTTTCTGATTACGGACTTCATCATTGATTAGATCGTTATTTCCATCATGCGTAATCGCCAATATGAAGCGTTTTACACCTTTTTCTTTCCAGTGGATCTCAAACTCACCAAAAAAGTCATCAACCCAAGTTTTGATTTTTGCTGCTGTTACCGGTGTACGGTCATAGCATTTTGCCGACAAAAGTGTTTCAGTGTCTCCATCTGCGTTGAAACATTCTGCATCAACACCGAACTGCTTTTGCCCCTTTGAACACTTCAGTTCAAAACGTTCATATTTCGGGAATACAAGATTGCAGAGTTTTCTCGTAAATTCTTCAAATCTAGTTTCACCAATCTCCTTAAATGGTAGATAAATTGATTTTGAAGGACTTACGTTCGCTTTGATATTTTTTGATGATTTCGTTTTTCTTTTACTGATTGCCACTCACTTACCTTAATAAAGTAAATCATGTCCACTTCATACGTTCTAAGAATTTATCAGTTTTCTCAACGTAAAAATATACAGATATTTATAGTTCCCAAGTTTTAGACTATCGAAGCTCAATATGAAGCATCTTAAGGCTGGATTAAATGTCCGCTTCTGTTCCTGCCGTCGAAAACAGCCACAATTCGCAAAAGGCAACCTTTCCCCAAAAATTACCTTTTGATCGGACCATCTTCTTAAAACTAAGACACAAAATTCGCCCATTTTTCCATCAGCTCTCTTCTCTTGTCTAACCTGTCTGATCTCTGATACGCACCTACTATTCCGGTGTCCACTTTGTGACCAAGGCAGCTTTCTTTGACTTCAAACGGCATGTCTGTTTGTTCTTCCACCCATGTTCTAAATGAGGCTCGGAAACCGTGCGGGCGGTAATCATATCCTTCGCGGATCATAAGTTGTGCCATTGCCGCGTCCGACATTGCTTTGCCAGTTGGAGAAGAAAACAAGAAGTCTGATGTTGAATGCTGTTTGGCCTGTTCGATAATCTTCAGGCATTCATCATCAAGAGGCACTCGGCGCTCAACGCCAGTCTTGGTTCTTTCAGCTGGTATTATCCAAATACCGCCTTCAAACTCATCTTTGTTCGCCAGTCTGACTTCACTAGTGCGAGTGACCGTAAGAATAAGTAACCGGAGTGCCAAACAAGATTGATATGGCTGCTTTGACAACCAACGATAGAAAGCTGGCAACTCATTGTATGGCATGGCCGGAATATGCTTCACTTCATGTCGTTGCTTACCCAGCAAGGCGCGTGCTTTCATAACCGCTTGCAAATCAACATCGATATCAAGCGCGGCGGCGTGTTTCAACGTGAGGCTAAGACGGTTCATTGCCTTGCGTGCCGTGTCTGCTTTTGTATGCCAGATTGGTTCAAGTACATTCTTGATCTTGTGTTGGTCCAAATCTTCAATTGCTATTTTTCCGATTTTGGGAAGCACATGCAGGCTGAGTGGTGACATCCAACGCCCTGCTATGCCATCACCTTTCAATTCAGCTTGCCGAGCTTCAAAACATCCCTGTACCGCTTCTGAAACAGTCAAGCGATGGGCGCGTTGCCTACGCTTTTTCCGTTCTTCTATCGGATCAATTCCAAACCGTGCGCTGCGCCGAGCATTAGCCGCATGTTCTCTGGCTTCGGCTATAGTCACATCAGGCCACGGCCCAATTCCCATTTCTCTACGGCGGCCATCCACCACAAATCTGAGAAACCAGCGCCCCCAACTACGGTTACGTTTATGGAGCCACAAACCTTGGCCGTCACCGTATTTTCCAGCTTCCAGTTTCTTGGTTTGCATGGCTGTTAGTGCATGTCGCTTCGTCATAGAAACCACCCTTTTGAAAATCAGGAATCGAACTTTTTGACCAATGGCAAAACCACCTTTTGGGTCAAAAAACTATGATTTTCTATGACTGCAAATAATCACATTCATGTCAATTAGTGATTATTTTTCAATATGTTATGAGGTTGTATGAGACACTATGATTTTTGCGATTTTTTCAGGCGGGGGGCACCAGAAACAGCTAGGCGAGGCATGCTTGGAAGCCTCCATCTTCCAGATGTTGGCGCAATGCCTGACAAGATTGAGCAGTCTATTCCGGTTTTCTTCATGGCCACATACCAAAGGACAGCAGAGATAATAAGGTTTGCGCCGGTATAACCAATCGCAGCGGCCAATATTCCCAAAGTGCCAAACGTAGAAATCACAAACGCAATCGCTACCAGCAGTCCGACTAAACTCACCCACAATGTTGCTGTGTGCAACTGATGGATGGCAAGTATCAACGGTGCCGGGCCGAAAAGAGAGCGAATAATCATGGTCGCTGAGACAATCAGCAGTACAGGCATTCCAATTGAGATGTTGATCGAAAAAATCCCCAGCAACCAATCACCCAATATCGCAAATCCTGTCATAACCGCAATGGAATAAACTAGTGAAGCGATATTTAGCTGGGAGAGTTTTCTGACCACTTCCTTTTTGTTTCCGGTTGCTGCACCGCCTGCAATCTCCGGCATCATCAGCATGTGGATGGTGCGCATTCCAAACCCGGCAAGCACACGATATCGGAAACATATGTGGAGTATCGCGATTTCAACCGAACCGGCAAGTAGACTGGTCAGCAACAAGACAACATCGATCATGAAGTCCCAAAGCAATGAAATACCCATCCAGGGCAGCGACGCTTTCTTCCATTTTGCTTCATCTGTTTTCAAATGCGCACTTCGCAAATCCTGATGTAGTCTGCGATCTCGAACAAGGACAAACCCCAAAGTCAGCCAAAGCGAAAGTGTGAGCAGCCACAAAATTCCACTGACATCAACAACAATGCCCGAAGACAGAAAGAAGAACGAAAGAAGAAGAAACAGGGTCGGGCGAACCAATGTATCAGGCAGAAGGCCAGCCACCTGTTTTTTCATTCCGACCAGAACGGCTCCGTTTAGCCCCAAAAGCGCGGTCGCACCTGCAGACGCGAGCAGAGCAGGCGCCATCCAAACAGGAAGATTATGAAAACCATTGGGAAAACCGGCGTAGATAACCGCTGAGCCGACCGCAAACAGTGTCAGCAGCACCCCACTCTGCCTCACTGCCGTCTGGACAAACCCTCTAAACAATTCGGGCTGATCCTTGGCTACATATTCAGCAACAAATATGGGGGCAATCGCGGGAAATCCTCTCGAGGCGACGGTGGCAAGAATACTGACCAAAGAAACGAAAATGGCGAACTTGGCCAATGCGTCGAGCCCCAGATACCGAACGATCAACCAATTAATCGCAAACAGAGAACCTGCACCAACGATGCGTGCGAGAAAAATGGTTCCAAAACTGATTGCTTGCCGAAAGCGCATTGCAGCCCTCTATCAAGCTTTTGATCGAATTCGGTGCATGGCTTGCTTGACGATTGCCAGGGCATTCCGAGCTTCAAAGGCTGCGAAGCCGATCATTTTGGCTGTGAGCGACCGCGCAAAATGATATCTTGGCGCGGCTATCTGGATAATGCCCGACTTTCCCACGAATCCTTTCTTGAACTGGTGGAGACCGGTGTCATTATCGTTTCCACCCAAATCGTACCAATCAATTTCACCCCTCGAAATCAGGTATTCTGCCATCCACCAATGAAGTGCGTAACCGGCCTTGAGTTTCAGAGCACGGTCATCTGTCGCTCCAAACATATAGCTGGCCACATTTCCAGTAACATGGAACACACCACCTGCCGTTATCCGGCCATCGTGTCTAACAAGAACAATTTTAGGCTTTGCACCACTCGGGCTTGATGTAACAAACTCTTCAAGGGAACCGATGGCGGAGGAATCAAAAAATTGCTTCCGGGCCATCATTTTCTCATAGAGTTTAAGAAACTCCATGAGACCGCTTTCCGTGTCATCAACCTCAATCTCAAACTCGTTTTTGAGCGACTTTCTCAGATTATAACGCCATTTCTGGTCGAGCTTAGTCATAAGCGTTTCAGGGCTTTCCTGCACGTTTACCAGATATCTTTCAGGTGAGGGCAACCCGCCACCAACTGCAAAACCCAACTCGGTCAATATCGACTCACATTGGTCAGAAGAGTTCGGGTTCGCAACAGGCATGACCGTCAGATGAAAATTGCGCCGTACGCAATACTCCTGCTTCAGACACTCAAGTATGTCGGAATACAACGCGCCATTGAACTTTTGACCATGCTTGTGAAATACCGGCCCCCATTTGAGAATGGCAATGCCCGATTTGGTGAATGGGATCTTCTTTACGATCATGGCCGCACCACCAATGGGTAGGCCATTACTCAGAAAAATTGGAAACTCAGTGTTTTCCCGGCCCCAATGTCCGGTATTAAAGCAGCCCATTTGTTCGGGGATAATATCTGAGAAACCGGATGCTATTTCATCCCAAGCTGCAGCATCGACAAACTTCAGTTCAATCTTACTTGGCGACCGATTTTCATTCACCTGCACCTTCGCCTTTGTGTCTCTCCGCTCAGAAGCAAATGAGCGAGATCCAATATCAAAATATGAGATAGTCATGTAGGTCTCCGGTGGTCGTTCGCATATATCGTATTTTCACCCGGCGATATTTTTGGTTTTCGCCACCGTGTCAGGCGCGGTACAAAATTCCACAGGGCATGAAGCGCCGGGCTCGGATCCCTGAAGCTGAAAACCATGTGCACATCGGAACGAATTGAAGTGAGTAAAGCTCTGCCAATCCAGCGGATCAGTGACGTCAAGCCCACCTCACCTTTCAGAAAAGCAACTTTGGCACCCATCAAATCGCCCGTGGTCCAGCAATATTTCAAACCCGAAGTGCCAATTATGTGCTTGGTGTCAGACTTACCGTTAACCACGCGCTCCAGATTAAAACCGGCCAGATCGAGCCCAACATGCTCGGGAAGCGCGTGATTGCCAGCAATACGAGGATTGATTTCCAGAAAGGAAGAAGCTCCTGTTGTTTCGTTCACCAGAAACTGCGCGCATCCAATACCTGAGTAGTTCAATGCACCTACCAGTCTTTCGGTCTGCTCAATTATAGGCCCTGTTGCCTCCAATGTGCGGCCCTCAACCGCCAAACCGGTATCATCCGCCTTGTCAGTTCGATCGATAACCGCATGCAAAACACGCGTGATTTTTCCGTCAAACGCTGCAAAATAGACATTGTGCCGCTTTCCCAAAAACTTGCGCTGCAACAACAGCGTCTGATGCTCCAGGTTGTTTCTCCTGAAGAATGCGACCATTTCGTTTTCGTCATTGATGCAAACAGCTTTGTTTCCGTCTATGCGCTGTGTTGAATCTTTGGGGCGTGCAATAAGTGGAAACCCAACTCTGTCCCGCGATGCTTTCAATGCTTCACCCATACCGCGGGTACAAGCAAATTCCGCTGTATCGACGTTGTTGGCAGATGCCAGATCCAACATAAAGGTTTTGTCGAGACACCTCTTCACCAAATCGCTCTTCATCGTAACAATGTGAGGCAAGTTCAAAAAGAGCTCTTCATTCTCAGCAATTATTCGAACGTATTCTTCGGAAACCGGAAAGATTGCATAGAGTTCAGGATTCTGATTGGCATACTCATTGAGCTCTTCAGCCAATCTGCTTGCTCCTTCGTTCAATGACGAATGGTCCCACATTTCAGAAACACACGAACTGAACTGACACAATCGTTCACACCCATGGGTACCCACAACCACCTTGTAACCGAGTGCGTTGAACTTTCGGGCCATGACGAGAGAGGGCCTATAATTTCCCAGAAGAAGAATTGATTTTCTCTCTGTCACACCAGCTCTCCTTTCACCTGTTCCTTGAGCAGGCTAACGAAACTGGTGATATGAAAAGAGGTCCAGCAGAAAATTCCGAAAAACTTTGCGCTATCCTCGAGCAGTACGAGCATGGGGTTAAGGCTGTGAAACACAACATCGACAGCTATGCTGATTGCAAGAGCAGTCGCTCCCATTGCCAAAATCCAAAAGTCCCGCCTCAAAATTTGTCTGATATTCAACGCAGCGTAAGAACACCCCAAGATCAGGTAAATCGAGATGACCAGATTTTGTGGAACTCCGAAGGATGGCAACACTGTCTCATGAAGAAGAAACGCATCATCCAGTCCGATCCAACCCGTCAACAAACCACAGAACAAAGGGAAGAGTATTGTTTGAACCTTTGCTTGAGTCAGGAACAGCACCGCTGCAACAAACAAGCCGATTGCAGCTGTTGCCGCCCATAACAATATGCCCGCGGTTGATACGAATCCATAGTGAGAATGGCAGCAATCACCTGACAGTTCCGCCGCCGTCAATGGATCAAGAAACATCCATTTTGGATCAACCCAGGGCTGGAACACAACGGCAGCGAGGAACAACGTCGGCAGGATGAACGTAACAATTCTTATCCACCAGTCTGAACTTGAAGTCTCTCGACTGAAAATGCTTTTTAGAGTGAGGACCGGGTCCACTACGTGCTGATCTGAACGAATCCGGGTTCTCATCGATTGTACCAATGTGTTCATATCGCTAGTTCTCCCGAGACATCATGACATGTGGATGATCGTTGCACCGGTCCTTGAAAACAGTTGGGTTGACAGCATTCACCGCACCCGCTTTGACGCTCACCGTTTCCCCATTGAAATTTATTGAGGCTGCATCCACGTTGGCCCGCAAAAACTTCTTCACCAACCCTGACAGAAATGGTGAATTCATCACTCCTGTCTTGATTTCCTGACGGGATCGTACGTAGACGCCATAAAGGCTGCCTCTCCAAGACAAAGGCACCATATGATTCGTCATGGGCAAACTATGATCGCACCATTGATACTTGTAAGGTTCATCTCCCAACAAAAAATCATATTGATTGAGACCTGAGCGGGACGCTAATTCGAGGGTCTTGACCAACAACTGAGTCCCAACTGAGTATTTGCCCGGAACATCTGGGGAATAGGCAGATACCAGATAGTAAAAATTCTGATTTGCAACAAATGCGAGCATTCCCGCTACCATTCTACCATTGCAAAACAACCCAAACACGTTCAGTGAGTCTTTTGCAGAATCATTCACCGATGAACAAATCGCGTCACGGGTAATACTTGGCGATGTTTCGTTTCCAAATGGATTTCGAGAACCATTTCTCCTGAGCTGAACCGTTTTCCAATCAAGAATTTGATTGGTATATTCAACCTTCAAGTTCTGGTTGCGAATTTGCCTAAAAGAGATTTCTCCCAGCATACCGAAAGACCGTGTCTTGCTGCGCAATCTGGATCTCGACTTTTTTGAACGAACCCGTTCAAAAACCGATTTCCAATTCCGTGAGAGTTTCAAAACATGCGAACCATATTCTGCGGGCCATTGGTTTACACCATCCGCGAAGAGCCATTCCAAGGCATCATAGGCCCCGGAATTTCGAGTGAGGTACACTGAATCGAGATTTGGGATTTCAGACCGCAGTATTTCGACCAGTTGATTGAAAAATCCCGGACGGATTTGCTGGGCAAACGTCCGATCCAAAATCATTCCGTTATAATCAGAAACATTTTCACCGACCCATTTCAGGTGATTGCCGAATACGTTTGTCTCCAAAACAAGAGGCAAAGCGAATACTAACCGACCGTGAACTCGTCCCGCCACGATTAACGGTCTGCATTTGCCAAACAGGCCGGATTGAGAACTGGACTGACAATAAGAATATAGTGTCTTTATCCATGAGAAACGCTGAAAAGGTGATGAATTGCTGTGCTGCTCAAGCTCAATCCAGGCATTTTCCAAGCCATCAAGGGAATTGTGAAATTCGACCTCGAATCCGGTTAAGGGGGAACGCAACCCGCGAGACACTGGCAACCTACGCAAGGTCTTCGGTGTATTAATCAAGCCTCTATTAAGTTCCACAGTTTGCATCATGTTCTTCGTTTCAAATGTGATGCCGCCTTGCTCACATTTTCAGGTATCAGAACCAAGCAGCAATTTTCATGCCACATTGAAACGATTTGTGTATTTGCTTGGATATTGAAGCCAAAAGACAAAAATTGGCGATGGATATACTCAAATCCACCGCCAATTATATTCAAGCATGCGATCACGATATCCCGGCAATCATTGTGATCAAAAACAAACACGCTCGAACAAGTCTTCTCAAGCGCAGCAGATTGACATTTGTAAACCAATCCATTCTGCAACCAGAATTTTCATTACTCGATAAATGTACGCGCAATTCGATCTTTCAGCGGTTGCGTCAGATAACTTATCGCAGTTCTGGTACCTGTATTGACAAACACGTCCGCAGGCATGCCAGGAACAAATTTCAAGTCCCGAACATCATTGGGCTGGGCATCGTCAAGTCTTACCCTGGCCGAATAATATTCAGCTCCGGTTCTTTCATCCACAATGCTGTCTGCTGACAAATCGACAATCTGGCCATTGGCTTCCGGCACATCTGTTTGGTCAAATGCGGTAAGTCTAACGCGTGTGTTCTGCCCAACACGCAACTTCTCAATATCTGTTGTATTGACCTTGGCTTCAACAATCAGCTCTTGATCGGCGGGCACAATGTCCAATACGGATTCACCCGGGCGAATAACGCCACCCTTGGTGTAGATGCTCATATTGACCACATGCCCACTCACTGGCGCCTTGATTTCAATCCGCTTCTGACGCTGCAAGGCACCAACATATTGCGGCTCAATGTTGGATATCTGAGCCTCGATTGATGCAAGTTCGGTGGTTATTGCTTCTTTGCGCACTTTCTTCTGCCCCAAGTAGGACAATCTCAATTCACCGATCTGATTCAACGCTCTGGCTTGAGATGTTGTAAACGACGCATCAAGTCCTTTGAGCCGTTCAATTTCTCTTTTGACAGCATTGACACGGCTTACCTGTGTCAGGCCTTTCTGAAGCAACTTGTTAAATGATGACAATTCTGACTTCGCGATTTCCAGCTGCCGCCCATTTGCAGACCGCTGGACTTCAAGGCCTTCAATTTCCTGTTCAAGGCTGCTGACGCGCTTTTCCAATATTTCCTTTTCGCTTTCGCTGGTTCTCAACTGCGCATCAAAGAGCCTTTTTTGAGTTCCAAATACTGCAGCCAGTTTGCTTTCATCTGAATTGACTGTCGCTACTTCAACAAGATCAGCAAGCGAAAAGGCGGTTTCTTCAGAAAGTTCTGCCAAGAGGCGTGCTCTGCGAACGTTCAATTCTGTAAATTGACTCCCCAAAACATCGAGATTGACGTCATTTTCTGTGCTGTCCATACGGATCAACACCTGGTTGGCAGAAACAAAATCACCTTCCCGAACAAGTAACTCGCTGACGATGCCACCTTCCAAATGCTGTACAGTTTTCCGATTTCCCTCAACCACAAAGGAGGCAGGAGCAACGATTGCACCATCCAGATTTGCATTGAACGCCCAATATGCAGAGCCACCAACAAACAGGGAGACGATCATTACACCAACACTTACAAATCTGGAAAAGCGTGTTGTGTTAATGGGTTCGGTATGTGGAACCTGCTGACTCGCAGGGTCCAAAATTTCGTAATTCCGGTTAGGTACGATTGCATTACTCATTTTGCTACCCTCTCTTGAAAGGTGGATACATTTTCTTGTTGCTGAACATTGTTCTGCGCATTGTTGACGATGGTACGTGTGGCACCTCTGAGGATTTCCTCCTTGTCGCCAAAAGCTGATTGCATGCCACGCTCCAGAACAAGGACTTTGTTTGCGGCCTGCAGGGCGCTGGGGCGATGCGTCATGACAACCGTTATCGCACCTCTTGAACGGGCAGAGTTGACTGCTCTTCGAAGCGCTGAATCACCAGTTGCATCGAGGTTCGAATTAGGTTCATCCAACACGATGACAAAGGGTTCGCCATAGAGAGCGCGGGCAAGGCCAAGACGCTGACGCTGTCCTCCAGAGAGGAAGAAACCATCTTTTCCAATCCGGGTCTCATACCCTTCAGGCAGGCCGAGTATCATCTCATGAACGTCAGCATCAACAGCGGCCTTGAGCACTTTCCGATCATCCACTTCAGCTGAGAAACGAGAAATATTCTCCTTGATGGTACCTTCGAACAGTTCAACATCCTGTGGCAAATATCCGATTTGTCTGCCGAGCTGGTCATGGTTCCATTTATCAGTCGCTGTGCCATCAAGCGACACTTTACCTCTTTGTGGATACCAAACGCCGGTCAGCATTCTGGCCAGTGTTGATTTACCAGATCCGCTTGGGCCAATAACAGCAACAACGTCACCTGCTTCCAGCTTGAAAGAGATATCGGAAATTGTGGCATTCTCAGACAGTGGTGGTCCGGCTTTTTTGATAGCGACACTCAGCGAGGATGCTGCGTCAGCCAGAGAAAGACGTTCTTTTTCCTCAGGATATTCAATGATCAGTTGCTTCAACTTGCGATATGATCCAATCGCCGCAATGAAAGTTCTCCAATTGCCAATCGCCTGATCGATTGGTGCCAAGGCTCTTCCAAGAATGATCGTAGCAGCAATCATGACGCCAGCCGTGGTCTGACCCGTTATGGCAAGCGCCGCACCCAGGCCAAGTATCCCGGACTGGAGCGCCATACGGAAGGTTTTTGAGATTGTTGTGATTGTGGAAATGCGGTCCGTAACCTGCGTTTTAAATCGACTTGTATCAAACTGCAGGAAAGCCCAACGCTTCGCCAAATCCTTCTTCATACCCATGGAATGAATGAGTTCGGAATTCCGTTCACAGGTTTCAAACATCCCGTCACATTGATGGCGAGCTGCTGCCGCTTTTTGCATCGGTTTGTTGCTGATTGAATTATTGACCATTGCAAGGAACAGCAGCGTAAGGGCGCCGGCAAGTCCCAACCATCCAAGATAAGGGTGAAGAACGAACAGGATGGCGATGTAGATTGGAACCCAGGGTGCATCGAAAAATGCGATGAGGGTGCTGCCAGAAAGAAAATCACGAAATGCATTTACATCAGCCAGTGTATTGTCTCCGACCATGGATTTCCCATCAACTTTCTTCCGCATGACCGCTTCAAGAATGGGTGTTCCGGCTTTCAGTTCGAATCTCGCGCCCAGACGGCTGAGGATCCTCAGTCTGATGAAATCGAGACAACCGGAAACTACGAAAACACCTGCCAGCAATATGCTCAGCGCAATAAGTGTTTCCATGCTCTGACTGGTAAGGACCCGATCATAGACCTGTAACATGTATAAGGGGCCAGCAAGCATCAGGAGATTAAGTACAAGGCTAAACAGGGCGATAGCCAGAAAGCCACCTCTTAGTGACCTCATTGCCTCTGCTACCGGGGAAGATTTGAAATCCATGTTCTTATCTTTCTTCAGATAATTTTGAAAAAATGGTAGAGGCAACGGCCAGAGCCGTTGCCTCTTTGCAAAACGCTTATGCGATGAAGTCTTCTTCGCTCAGTTGTTGAGCGTTGAACTCTGCCAGACGAATGGATTGTTGCTCGCCAAGGGTGACAACCGTATCCAACCCGTCTTGTTGCGCGTTGGAAATCGCATCGGCCACATCAAAGTCAGGACCAAGGCCCGATACATCAATGCGGTCCACACCGGCTTCGAAATCGGCGATGTTATCAATGCCGTCACCTTCATTGAAAATGAATGTATCAGCACCTTCTCCACCAATCAGGATATCGTTTCCGAGACCACCGATAATGATGTCGTCGCCACCTTCGCCATTGAGAGTGTCGTCACCTGCCTGCCCGTTCAGCGCATTTGCACCTGAGTTGCCAGAGAGATTATCAGCCCCCTGGTTAGGACTGTTAAGGTTGTTTGACCCATTAAGGTTTTCGAAGCCTTCAAGGACATCACCGAAGTTCGACACAGCATTGCCAAACTCGTCGAGGTCAACCGTTGCACCCGCACCTGCTGTAAACAGCGCAGTGTCAATGCCCTCGCCACCGATCAAGGTGTCTGCACCACCAAACGAATGGATCGCATCGTTTCCGGCACCACCATCAAGAATGTTGATCTCATTGTTGCCGAAGATCAGATCATCGCCTGAAGTTCCGATAACATTCTCGAAATCATCAACTTCGAGGAGTTGCTCGCCACCACGTTCAGTGAAGACAGCACCATCCTGAGAAGCTGGGCCAGGTTGAGGTGTGTTGAGGTCAAGGTCGACAAAGATCCCGTCATTGAAGTTTGAAAGATCAATTGTGTCACTATCGTCAGAACCAACCACACGTTCGATTGAGGTCAGAACGTCAGTCTCCAACACATTGTCGATGACATCCAGAGCAATCACGTTGTCAATCACATCTTCGCCAACAACACCTGTATTGGTGATTGGTGCATCAACATCGAGTGTTGCTCCAGCATCAACCAGCGTGTCTTGAACGACTGGACCGTTTTGGCCAGCAGGTGCGTTATGCAAATGAATTGCAGACACAACACCCGGGATTGGCGTAAGAAGGTCAGCTTCCGAGATACCGTCCACAGACAACTCACTTGAGTAGGAAACCTCACCCGTGAGAAGGTTCTGCGTGATAACAAGGGATGCCTGACCGGTTGCATCAGAGTCTGACAAAGGTCCAGGCTCTTGAGATGCATCCAATCCGCCGGACAATGTGATTGTGCGGACATCACCAACGGTTTCATCACTGTCCACCAACAACTGGCCACGGATTTCACCACCCGGGAACTCGGCTGTATGGATGTTGTAGTAGAGGTTGCCAGCAACAGCCTGCTCTACAAATGCAGCACCATCAGCAATGTTGGCACCGAACTGCGCAGGTGTATCAACCAGAGCATCTTCGATGGATACGGAGAATCCGTCTTCTTCAACGATGCCAGGTCCTGTGATTGGCGCAACTGTATCAAGAGTTCCACCTGCATCAACAAGTGTATCCTGAACAACCGGACCGTTCTGACCAGCAGGCGCATTGTGCAAGTGAATTGCAGACACAATACCTGGAATTGGCGTTTGCAGATCACTCTCGGCAATGCCGACAACACTCAAATCGCTTGAATAGGTGACCACACCTGTATGTGCATTTTGAGTAATTGTAAGCGTTGCCTGACCAGTAGCTTCACTGTCGGACAAAGGCCCTGGTTCCTGGGCTGCATCGAGGCTGCCAGACAATGTGATAACGCGGTTCTCACCAACGAACTCATCACTCTCAACCAGCAGCTGACCACGGATTTCACCACCAGGGAAATCAGCTGTGTGGATGTTGTAGTACAAGTTACCAGCGACAGCCTGGTCGATAAAGTCAGCGCCATTTTCAATGGCAGAACCAAATTGGTCAGGTGCTTCAACAGGCACGTCAACCACTGAAACAGAGAAACCGGTTTCGCGTGTTGCGGTACCGTTTCCGTTCTCATCAAGCCTAACGGTCACAGGAACATCCAGATCAGAGAAGTCGGCTGTATCAAAACCATCTCCACCGTCCAGGAAGTCGTTGCCAAGGCCACCAACAAGAACATTGTCCGCGTCACCGCCAATGATCACATCATCGCCCGCGCCTGCATCAACAACGCCATTGACTTGGCCAAGATCCACCACGATGTCCTGCTCATCGCCGAGAAGTACATTCCCGTTGATGACACCTTCATCAGTGTTCACAACAATGGTTGAACCAGCTTCGGTTGCATCGATTGCGTTTACAGTACCGCGGATTTCACCCTCGTTGAGGATTGCACCCAACAGATCAACACCACCATCGATACGGATACCTGCAGCAACGTCAGATTCTTCTGAACCGGCAATCAGGCCTTCGTTCTGGATCACACCTGCGAATGATGCATCTTCAACATTGCTGAAGACACGAAGGCCGTCACCAATGGTATTGCCTTCAACCGCATCGCCGCGGCCCTGAATGATGCCCTCGTTGAAGACAGCAGCCGAAACAATGTCACCGTCGACATCACCAGTCTGAAGAGAAACACCAGAACCGTTATTGCCTTCACCAGCATCAATTACACCGGTTTCAGTGTTATTCAGGGTAAAGTTGTCGGCTGTTGCATCCGCGTAGACTGTACCATTGCGCTGATCGCCGGTGCCTAGAATTTGACCCGCATTGTTCACCTGTAGGCCAACACCGTCAATGTTCAATGCGCGGCTATCTGATGAAATAACGCCGCCTTCAAGGTTGTTGACAACACCACCAGTGTGATCACCAGTACCGAAATAAAGGCCGTTTTGAACACCTGCAATTGTGCCGGAGTTGTTGATCTCACCCTGGAAAGAAATATTGTTGACCACGCGAAGGCCTGCAACCGTTCCGTTCGCACCTTCAGATGCAATTGTACCAGAGTTGTTGATGATCGCGTCCGTAGCGCCAACATTGCCAACATTACCAATCCGGACACCGTCACCTGCAAGGTTGATACCTGCAGCTGCATTGCCACGTCCCTGGATGGTACCAGCGTTGTTGAGCTCAAATGAGTTTGGACCGGAGCCAATTTCAGCACCAAAGCCTGAACCCTGATTACCAGCGCCAGCATCAATTGTGCCATTCACAAGGTTGGTTACAGAAAAGTCTGTAGCGGTTCCATCAGCGTATACGGTACCATTGCGCTGATCACCTGTGCCAAGGATATCGCCACCGTTGATCAGATCAACACCAGTTCCATCAATGTTGACAGCGCGGCTGTCTGAACGGATCGTGCCAAAGTTCAAGACATCAAGGTCATGCTCTGCTTCGCCAATGTATAGGCCATTGCGAACACCCTCAATGATACCGGTTTGCGTGTTTAAGATCTGGCCATCAAAAGCTTGACCATCCGCAATACGAATACCACCTGCAGTGCCTTGATTGCTTTCGGAGGAAATAAGACCGCTGTTTACGATGTCACTGTCGAAGACCGTATCTTCAGCACCATTATTAATTCGGATACCATCGCCTGCCAAACCAGTGTTTGAAGCAGCCTGACCGCGACCTTGAATGGTAGCACCGAATCCGTTGAAGATGTCGCCACTTACAGTTTCTCCGGCTTCATCACCTACCTGCAGGGATACACCCGCACCCTGATTACCCGCACCAGCATCAATTGTTGCACCAGTAAAGTTACTGATCGAGAAATTCTCTGCGCCAGCATCAGTATAGATTGTGCCGTTGCGCTGATCACCTGTACCGACAATATCACCAAAGTTACGGACACTTACGCCCTCACCCTGGATGTCCACTGCGCGGCTGTCAGATGAAATCACGCCACCACGGAAGTTATCAAGGGAGCCCGAAGACTGTGAGCCGGAGAAGCGGACACCGTTGAACTCTCCTGCAATCTCACCGAAATTGCGGATATCTGCGCTGCCCGAAACATCAATTGCAGTCGCGAGGGCATCCGGTCCGTTATTGGCCTCGATGCGTCCGGTCGGGAAGTTGAAGATATCAGCATCTTCACCCTCAACTGCGATTGCCGCTGGTGCATTATTGGTTGTTATCAGGCCAAAATTCAGCAGTCGCACAAAATTGTTGTCGAGCAGAAACGCTGGTACGTTGTCGACGACTGTGTTTTGAAAAAATGACTGAAAGAAAGTTTGCCCATCTCGGACACTCTCTTGAGCCAAGGTCGAATTGTTCAGAAGTCTGGCTCTCAGACTTGCAAGGAATCCAGTTGACATTCTCATGTTCTCCAAAGGTTGGTTTTTCGAACAAGAAGCTTTCGGCCGAAAAACTGCTTGTGGATGGAGAACTATCGCCAGAGTGAATAACTGAAAAATACAATGTCCTAATACGCAGTATAAGTTGCAGTTATACTCACGTGGCTTGTGATCTGGACATCGCTATAAATGCCGGATTTCAGGGATTCGCATCATAGGAACACGCACCTTGATCTCAAATGCGTCACCTCTCTTCACGAGAAGTTCAGGGTCAAAATAATTTTGAAACTAACAATTCCGCACTGGAGAAATTTCTCAAGCGATACCAGCGAACAGAAATCATGGATCGGAAAATGAGGTGCTGAACTTTGGTCAATATTGACCCAGCCTCGGGGTTACACTTCGGTATTTAAAGCAGAACCTAGCTTTTCTGGTACGTAGGAATAACACCACCTGGTGGGGTACGGTTCACATACTCACCCATACCTTCCAAAACAGAAAGTCGTGTGTAACCGGGTCGTGAAATGATACCCAGATCCCGCATATTGCCTTCATCTTCGAATTCGATGAACTCAAGACCCCAATTGTCCTGGGTGAACTGATCCGCAGCAATTGCATTGATTATCGTGCAGTGATTGCTGTGACTGATATGACGACATACGGTTTCAAAACGTGCCGAACTGACATCAAAGCCCGTATGCTCTTCGATCCTGCCAGAGACGTCGGGCAGGTCCTTTTCCAGATCATATCCAAAGGGGACGTTAAAGCGTATCAACAATTCAGCAGGAATTTCCCTGGCTTTTATGCTTGAACGTTCTGCCAGCACATGTCCCTTTCTGACACCCAGATAAATTGGTTCGAGCCAAATCGATGTGAAATCGAGCGCTTTCTGCTTTAGACCACCATATATTAGTTCATGGCTGTTTCTTGCGATTAGCGCGATATCAATCTCCTGCCGCTCAACTTTCTGGGCAAGTTCAAAGGGCTTGTCTTCCACCAAGACCACACGCATTTTTGGAAAGATTTCAAGAAGCATATCTCGAAAATACTTGGTTAGGTAAGGAGCCAGCGTCGGGGTCATGCCGATCTTAAAAGGCAAAGCTTCAACATCCCGATACTCCATGGCCATTTCACGAATCACATCGGTCTGTTTGAGTATTTGCTTGGCTGATTCTACCGCACGAGTGCCAAACTCGGTCAACTGAATGTCACTCGTACGGCGCTCAAACAATGCGACGCCAAGTTCCTGTTCCAGTTTTTTGATCTGACTCGACAGCGCAGGCTGACTTACATTACAGGCATGCGCCGCCCGACTAAAATTGCGATGGAGCGCAATTGCCTCGACATATTGAAGATCTCTGAGATTCATAAAATGAGGGGTCCTGAATATAACCGGTCCATACGGGCCTCAACCACATGTGCAGACTCTCAGATAAACAGCCAATTTCGTCAAATAAACTGCACTAACGAGATCGTGAAAGGGCGCGACACTTCCACACCATCATCTCACGATCATTGGTAGTCTTCGAATATCCAAACACAATCCACAAGCCTGGCCAAATACCAGCTGATTGGACGCGATTTCGGGTCTGTCTTACGGTCCGGACACAGCCGGCCTGAAACCTTGGCGATAGTCAGAAGGCGGTATGTTTAGTAGCCGGAGAAATGCACGCCGCATGCGCTCCTCATCCATAAATCCACATTGTATCGCGATCTGTTTCACTCCCAGATCCGTGTTTTCCAGCAAGTCTCGGGCGGCTTCAACACGGATTGCCTCTACGGTTTTGGCAGGGGTCAGCCCCATTTGGCTTGTATAGAGCCTTGAGAAGTTGCGCGAACTCATATTCAATTTTGCCGCAAGGGCGTCGACACGTAGGTCTATCTGCAAATTATTGCCGATCCATTGGTGAAGCTCTTCGAACTGGCCGGTCCTGTCCAGCAATTGACGGTCCAGAACCGGGCTGAACTGGGATTGCCCGCCAGAACGAACCATGTGGGTCACCATTGATTGGGCCATCTTGATGGCGGCCTTTCGCCCTAAGTCTTCCGCTACAATCGCCAAGGCCATATCTATCCCAGCGGTAATGCCAGCGGAAGTCCACACATTTCCGTCCTTGATATAGATCGGATCAATCTCAACCTGCACCTGAGGGAATTCATTTTGCAGTTTTTTGCAATCATCCCAATGGGTGACCGCTCTGCGTCCGTTCAAAAGCCCGGCTGCTGCGAGAACCAGAGCTCCTGAGCACACCGAACATACACGGTGAGCACGCAGTGAAAGCCCTCTAATGGTTTCGAGTAGTGTTTCGTCATGCATTGCAATATTGGCGCCATCACCACCGACAATGATGAGAGTATGAACCTCTTGATTGTCACAAGAAGAAATCGGCTCACTGGGTATCGAGACAACCGTATTCGTTTCCACCAAATCGCTTTTGAAGGACACAACTTTGCACGCATATCCGTGCAGCCCACTTTCCTGATCCAGAGCGTGACTAAAAACCTGTAGCGGCCCAACTAGATCAAGCAACACGATATCGTCGTAAACGATAAAAACGACGGTTCTGGGGACACACTCTGAAGACTTGGATTTGGCAGAAAATGAGGCCATGTTGTCATTTATGCCATAAATATTTCATGATAGTCCAGAACTGAGTGAAAGGTGTCTCTCATGTTGTTACTCAAGCCAAATTGCGAATGCTGCGACAAGGACCTGCCCCCTTCAGCACCGGATGCGAGAATCTGTACGTTTGAATGCACGTTCTGTGCTGAATGTGCTGATGCGCGCTTCAACCACACCTGTCCCAATTGTGGTGGCAATCTGGTGGAACGGCCTATTAGACCAGAAAGGCACCTGGCAAAGAACCCTGCATCCACCAAGCGATTTGTCAAAGCGCATCCGGAATGCGCGGATTTGCAGGTTGAATAACATGCCGGAACTTACTGACATTTTAAATTGGCGCCGCCTTAGTGAAAACATCACCCTGTCAGGCCAACCCACAGAGATTCAGCTTGCACAGATAAGAGACTTTGGCGTCACGTGCATCATCAATCTTGGTCCACATCACAACAAGGGTGCACTTGAAGATGAGGCTGGCTCCGTCTCCAGCCTTGGCATGGACTATATCTACATTCCTGTTGAATTTGAGGAACCAACCGATCAGAACTTTGCTGAATTTTGTGACGCGCTTGAAGCGCATCCCAACACCAAAATTCATGTCCACTGTATTTACAACGCACGGGTCTCTGCATTTTTCTACCGTTACGCGCGTGAAGGACGAGGTTTTTCAGAAGCTGAGGCTTTTGCGTTGATGGACGGAATATGGCGACCCGGAAATGATTGGGCCAAGTTCATAGGAAATCCGGATGCAGATGGACAGCCAAACCGCTATTTTGGCGAGGATTACTGACAAATAGCCAAAACAATCCCGATTTTGCATCACACAAGTTCCGCGCAGACAACAAGCACAGACTTGCCCACTTCCGAAATTTGTTTAATCATATCAATATGGAAAGTGGCGTAACTCATTTCGATGAAATGTATGGCAGAGATCATACAACCCGGGAACCTTACAAAGACTATTCAGGCTGGATACAGAATGAGGAAGTAAAGAGGCTCGCCTCAAAGGTGAAAGAGTCCGAAAGCTTTTTCAGACGCACCGGAATAACCTTCAACGTCTATGGCGACCCGGATGCTACCGAGCGGTTGATCCCGTTTGATATTGTTCCGCGCATTATTGCGGCACAAGAATGGAATCGGCTCGAGAAAGGCATCCGCCAACGCGTCCGCGCAATCAACGCATTTCTGCATGACATTTATCATCGCCAGGAAATTCTTCGCGCGGGCAGAATTCCGAAATATCTGATCCAGAAAAACGAAGCCTTCCTGCCGCAAATGATTGGCGTGACACCACCGGGCGAGGTTTATACCCACATCGTAGGAATTGATATCGTCCGAACCGGGGAAAATGATTTCTTTGTTCTGGAAGACAATGCCCGCACACCCTCCGGTGTCTCTTACATGCTGGAAAACCGTGAAACCATGCTCCACATGTTTCCGGAATTGTTTGCCAAAACCAAAGTCCGAGATGTCAGCAACTATCCTGCCAGTCTGAGGAAATCACTTGCCCGCTGCATGCCGGACCAATGCAATGGAAAGCCAGAAATCGCAATTCTGACCCCCGGCATTCACAACTCTGCATATTACGAGCATTCATTTCTGGCAGATCAAATGGGCGCGGAGCTGGTTGAAGGCCATGACCTCAGAGTGGTTGACGGTCGTATTGCGATGCGGACCACCCGTGGATACTCGCCCATCGATGTTCTGTATCGTCGCGTGGACGATGACTATCTGGACCCCCTCACCTTCAATCCTGAATCGGTTCTGGGCGTGCCGGGAATAATGGACGTCTATCGTTCTGGCGGCATAACCATCGCCAATGCTCCGGGAACCGGTATTTCCGATGACAAGGCAATTTATTCTTACATGCCGGATATTGTCGAATTCTATACTGGCGAAAAGGCGATCCTCAAAAACGTTCCTACCTGGCGTTGTTCAGAAAAAGAGGCACTTGCCTATGTGTTGGATAACCTGTCGGATCTGGTTGTGAAAGAGGTTCACGGATCAGGCGGTTACGGCATGCTGGTTGGTCCGGCGGCAAGCAAACGTGAAATTCAGACATTTGCCAAAAAGCTCAAATCGAAACCGGAAAACTACATCGCACAACCCACGCTATCCTTGTCCACTGTTCCAATCTTTACCAAAAAAGGATTGGCACCACGCCATGTCGATCTTCGCCCATTCGTTCTTGTTTCGCCGGATGAGATCAACATCACTCCCGGCGGTCTGACCCGGGTCGCGCTTAAAGAGGGTTCGCTGGTTGTAAATTCAAGTCAGGGCGGCGGCACCAAAGACACCTGGGTTTTGGAGGAGTAAGGCCGTGCTTGGTAAAACCGCAGGTGGGGTATTCTGGATGTTCCGCTATCTTGAACGGGCGGAAAACACAGCACGCTTGATTGACGCGGGTTTTCGCATCGCACTGACCCGCGCTGACAGTGCAGAAGATGAGTGGGCTTCCATAATCTCAACGGCTGGCGTTCGCGATATTTATGAGAACGAGTATGAAAGTTTCGATGCAGCCACTGTGATTGACTTTCTGTTACGGGGTAAAAACAATCCTTCAAGCGTTGCGTCAGTCATTGAAGCGGCGCGAAACAATGCGCGCCTGGTGAGGACAGCACTTACAAGGGAAGTCTGGGAAGCCACCAATGAGTGCTGGATGATCCTGTGCGATCTCCTCAAAAAGCCTGTCCGGGATCGTGAACTGCCAGAAGTCCTTGCCAGCGTTCGTCGGCAAACAGCTTTGGTTCGCGCAGCCCTGCACGGTACCATGTTGCGCAACGACATTTTCGATTTCGGGAGAATTGGCACCTTTCTGGAGCGCGCTGACAATACGGCACGCATACTCGATGTAAAATATTACGTATTATTGCCCTCTGTATCCCAGGTAGGTTCAAGGCTGGACAACACCCAGTGGGATATGATCTTGCGCTCAGTTTCTGCGCAGCGCTCTTATCGGTGGCTTAACGGCGGAGATGTAAATCCTCGAGGAATTGCTGAATTTCTTTTGCTGGACTCGAGAATGCCGCGCTCACTGGCATTCTGTTATTCAAAGATTTCCGACAATCTGGGCTACCTCGAAAAAGACTATGGAGAACGTCATTTGTGCCACGAGCTGGCGGATGCGATTTCAGACAGATTTTCAACGGGTGCCATCGAACATATATTCGAGGATGGACTGCATGAATTCATCGAGCGGTTCATTTCAGAAAGCAATGCTTTGGGTTTACAAATAGAAAAAGACTATCGTTTTTATGAGTAGCCGATGAACCTGTCCATTTCGCATACAACCACCTATACTTATGACCAGCCCGTGTATTACGCCTTGCAGCAGGTTCGCCTGACACCAAAAGACCGCTCGTGCCAGAATGTTCTTGATTGGAATATCGAGATAGAAGGCGGAAAAATCGAACTCGAGTTTGACGATCAACACAACAATCGGGTTGTCCTTGTCAGCTGCGATCCGGGCCAGGAAACATTGATCGTATCTGCAAATGGCATGGTAGAAACCAGTGACAGTTCCGGCGTTATTGGCCGTCATGGCGGCTATGCCCCACTCTGGTACTTCACACAAACCACCGATTTAACAAAACCCGGAAAATTGGTTCGAAACCTGGTCTCGACCATCCGCGCGGAAGAGGCAGACAATCTCGAAAGATTGCACCTGCTTTCAAACTTGGTTCTTCAGCAAATCACCTATCAGACTGGCAAGACGCGCACGGACACAACTGCAGAAGAAGCACTGGCAGATGCTGTTGGCGTTTGTCAGGATCACGCCCATGCCTTTATCAGCGCCGCACGGCTTATGGGTTATCCGACGCGATATGTCAGCGGCTACCTGATGCTGAATGACAGAGTTGAACAGGATGCCACCCATGCATGGGTAGAAACTTATGTAGAAGATCTGGGGTGGGTCGGATTCGACATATCCAATGGCATTTCTCCGGATGAAAGGTACGTGCCGGTCGCAACCGGGCTTGACTATACAGAGGCCGCGCCAATATCGGGAATGAGGTTTGGTGACAGCACTGAATCAATGATTGTCAGCCTTCAAGTTCAGCAGTAAGTTCCGAAACATTCCGGGGAGATTCGTTTTCAAATGACCTATTGTGTTGGTGTGCGACTGAACAAAGGACTGGTATTCATGTCTGATACCAGAACCAATGCAGGCATCGACAATATCTCCACTTTCAGAAAGATGTTCAGTTGGTCTGTACCCGGCGAGCGCGCGATCACCCTCATGACATCCGGCAATCTGGCAACAACCCAGTCAGTCGTGAGCTTGCTGGAGGAACGCACCAAGGCACCGGAGGAGCGAAACCCTTCGATCCTTGAAGTACCCACCATGTTCCAGGCAGCAAGGTTAGTTGGTGACACATTGCGTGAAGTTGTCAGCTCCAATGCCACAAGTGGTCAAACGGCAGATTCCACCTTTAATGCAACAGTTATTCTGGGTGGCCAGATCAAGGGCGGAGCGCAGCAACTGTTTCTGATTTATCCTGAAGGAAACTTTCTGGAAGCATCTTCCGATACACAATTTTTCCAGATCGGAGAGACTAAGTATGGGAAGCCCATTATTGTGCGCGCTTATGATCCGGACATGTCATTTGAAGACGCCCTGAAGCTTTTGATGGTGTCGTTTGATTCAACAATCAAGGCAAATCTCTCCGTTGGCTTACCTCTGGATTTTCAAATCTACGAGAAAGACAGCTTTGCCTTGGGTGAAGAGCGTCGAATTACGCAAGACGATGAATACTTCAATTCTATTTCCTCTGGTTGGGGGGAAGCCCTCAAGATTGCTTTCGATTCATTACCAGATTTCAAACTATGAGCATCTGATCACCGGCTTTACCGGAAGACATTTACTCAACCATATGACACGCAACCTGATGGGCATCACTCAAGACACCCAACTCCGGTTCTTTTTGACGGCAAACCTCAGCAGCGAGTGGACACCGGCTGGCAAAACGGCAGCCCGCTGGCAGATTGACAGGATCCGGCGGATCGCCATCGATCATTTGCGCCTGAGCTTGAGATACACCCCGTTTTTTCACCGACGGTACTGCCGATAGGAGTGCCTTGGTGTAAGGATGTTGCGGGCTATTGAACAGGCTCTTGCGATCAGCATATTCCACAATTCTGCCCATATACATGACAGCGATCGTGTCACACATGTGTTGTACAACGCCCAGATCATGCGAGATAAAGAGATAAGAAAGCCCCCGCTCCTCCTGGAGGCGTCGCAGCAAATTCAGAATTTGCGCTTGAACAGCCACATCAAGAGCCGAAACCGCTTCGTCACAAATGATCAACTCCGGTTCTGTGGCCAAAGCACGAGCGATACCGATGCGCTGCCGTTGCCCACCCGAGAACTGATGCGGAAACAGTTCCTGCTGCTCTTTCCTCAGACCAACCGCTGCAAACAATTGATCAATGATCTCCTGTTTTTCTGCTTCAGATTTATCGGTGAGACTATCGAGAGGCTCGCGCACCACCGCCTTTGCCCGAAGTCTTGGATTGAGGCTTGAATAGGGGTCCTGAAAAATAAACTGGATTTTTCCCCGTGCCACCCTCAGATCATCATCAGAGAGAGCGAGAAAATCTTTTCCATCCAGTTGAACCTTGCCATGAAAGGCTTCGACCAAGCGGCCGACTGCCAGCGCCGCCGTGGTCTTTCCTGATCCACTTTCTCCAACAATGGCAAGTGTTTTACCGCGAGCCAGCTCAAACGAAATATCATCAACCGCTTTGAGGTAGGATTTGCCACCAAAAAATCCGTTGCGCTTCACCGCAAAGCGGACGCCAAGATGTTCAACCTTCAACAATGGCGAATGAGACAAGGTATTGGTCATGAAACCTTCTCCACATGCCAACAGGCTGCCTCATGTCCATTTTTGCCTGCCAGTGGTAGTGGTCTCTCCTGAAGGCATTTGTCATCAGCAAGCGGACAGCGCGCCGCATAGAGACATTGATTACGGCCAAATTCTGCAAGACCCGGAACAATGCCGCCTATCTCTGCCAGTGGCGGGCGTTCGTCTGTCAACTCCGCTAGCAGGTGCGGCACACAGGAAATCAATCCTTTAGTGTAGGGGTGTTTTGGATGATCAATCACCTGGTCTACTGGCCCGGCTTCCACTTTCCGCCCCGCATACATTACCAGCATGCGTTCTGCCATTTCTGCAACTGCACCCATGTCATGGGTTATCAGGATAATCGACGTCTCAAACTCCCGGCCAAGATCACGCATCAACTCAAAAATCTGAGCCTGCACCGTCACATCCAATGCGGTTGTCGGTTCATCCGCAATCAGGATTTTCGGCTCACAGGCCAGCGCAATTGCGATCATGACGCGTTGGCGTTGCCCACCAGACATTTGATGCGGGTAGTCATCCACCCTGCCCTTGGCGTTAGGAATACGTACCGCGTCCAACAGTTCAATAGCTCTACTTCTTGCTTGTGCGGCGTTCATGTCACGGTGTTCACGAAGCACTTCCGCGATCTGTTCACCAATCGTGAAAACCGGATTAAGCGAGGTCATCGGTTCCTGAAAGATCATGGAGATTTCATTGCCACGAATTTCTCGCATCCGCGCGTCACTCGCTTTGGTAAGATCTTCTCCATTGAACTTGATACTTCCTCTGGTAACTCTTCCTATGCCCGCCGGAAGAAGACCGAGAATCGCAAGCGCAGTCATAGATTTCCCGCAACCGGACTCACCAACAAAACTTACAGTTTCGCCCGCATTAAGGGAGAAAGACAAATCATCGATAACGGGAGCACTACCATCTCTGGTGGTCAGTTCAACACGCAGGTTTTCGATTTCCAGAAGCGGAGACATCAGCGTTTCCTAAGCTTCGGGTTAAGCGCATCATTCAGGCCATCGCCCACCAGTGAAATGGCCAGCACCGTAATAAAAATTGCCAATCCGGGAATGGTAACAATGTAACTTGAATCCAGAATATATTGGCGATTGGACCCGATAATCTGTCCCCAACTGACGATATTGGGATCGGTCAGTCCCAGGAAACTCAATCCTGCTTCAAACAGAATGGCCGACCCCACCATCAAAGCTGCCTGAACTATGATGGGTGGCAGAGCATTGGGCAGGATCACGCGTCCTATCAGTTTCCAGTTTGAAACCCCTGAAGCGCGCGCTGCAGTGACATATTCCAATTCCCGAATACGGAGGAATTCCGTCCGGGTAATCCGCGCTACGGGAGGCCAGCTCACCACTCCGATTGCAAAGGTCACGATTGGCAATGATGCTCCAAAGAGCGCCACAATTACCATCGAAAAGAGTAGCGTCGGCAGCACTTGGAAAAACTCAGTGATCCGCATCAAAACCTCTTCTACCCAACCCCGATAGAAGCCCGCAAGTGCACCAATCGTGATGCCGATGACAACGGTAAGGAACGCTGCAGCCAATCCGATGGCAATGGAGACACGCGCGCCGTGCAGAATCATCAGGAGGAGATCGCGTCCCAGATAATCTGTCCCCAGCAGATAACCTTCTTCACCCGGCGGAGAAAAGGGCGCCCATACCATGTCAAATGGATCACCCTGATACAAAACAGGGCCAAACACGCCAGCAAAAATAACAATTAGCAGAACAATCAAGCCAAACATCGCCGAGTGATTACTGCGAAACATGACCCATGCTTCCTTGAATGGATGGCTTGGCTTCTGGAGTTCTTCCTGAAGGTTGATGCGTGTAACACTCATGCCTTGCCCCCAACTCTCGGATCGATCATTCGCAAGACCAGATCGGTAATCAGATTGCCGATGACCACCACAATTGCCGAGAAAAACAAAATCCCAAGAATGGTTGGCGTATCTCTCGCAATAATGGATTGGAAGGCAAGCGTACCAAGGCCCGGCCAGCTGAACACAGCCTCCACCAGTACAGCTCCAGAAATCACGGCTGAAAATTGGAGGCCTGCAAGCGTGATAACCGGTGAAAGCGCGTTCTTAAGTGCATGCTTGTAAACAACTTGTCCCTCACTCAATCCCTTTGCCTTGGCGGTGCGGACATAATCAGAACCCAGAACCTCAAGCATGGAGCTTCTGCAAAGTCGCGAATAAAGCGCAAGATAAACGGAACAAAGCGCAATGACCGGAAGCACCAGATGATGTAACACATCAACTGTATGTGCGAAAAATCCACCTTCAATGGTAACATCCCGCATTCCGCTTGAGGGAAAGATCGGTAAATTCAGTGAAAAGGCAATAAGCAACAAAATCCCGGTCCAGAACACTGGTGCGGAATAACCAAACAGCGCAAGACCCGTTACAAAGTGGCTCGTCAGGCCATTCGGGTTTCTGGCTGAAATCACTCCCAGAACAACACCCACAATAAGTGCCAGAAGTTGCGCCGAAATGACCAGCAGGAGCGTTGCAGGCAGACGTTCGAGAATGAGATCGGTAACCGGGCGGTTGTAGAAAAACGAGTACCCAAGATCAAATTTAGCCACCTTGACAATATAAGAGCCGAGCTGTGTCAGGAAAGGTTGATCAAGCCCATAGTCCCTTCGGATTTGATCCATCACTTCAGGGTCAGCGCCACCGCTTGCCTGCGCGATTGTGTCCGCTACATCGCCAGGAGCCAGATGCAGCATGGAAAAGTTCAGCACCAGCACTGCAATGAGCAGCACAATTGCATAGAGCGCGCGGATAGAAATTGCCCGTATCATGGTCACCGGATTGTTTCCGTTCAGGCGGGAGATGAAAGCGCGGCAAACATCGCTGCCGCGCCCCAATGATTACTTCAGATAGGTCTTGTCCATTGGAGAACTGGTCGCCCAGATACCCAATGGCGGATTGCCCACCTTGTCACTATAGACCGTATGGTACGGCAGTGTGTTCATGAAATAGATTGGCAGTTCATCTGCGACGATCTGCTGGAACTCCGTATAGAGCGCTTTGCGCTTTTCAGGATCAGTTTCCTTGCCAGCCATTTCCAACAATTCATCAACACGCGCATTGGAATAGCCCTGCGTATTGGACCATACACCTTTCGCAATGTTGGAAGTCAGATAAGTCCGGTGTACGCCGATCACCGGGTCGCCCCAGTTAAAGACTGTATCCCAGCTCATATCAAAGTCCATCGTACCCATGCGCTTCGCCCAGGTCGGGAAATCAGCACTGGCGCGGACCGTCACATTAATGCCTACTTTCTTGAGTGCAGCCTTCACGTATTCAACCTGAGGTTTCACATCTTTCCAGCCAAAATCGATGGTAAGATCAAAACGATTTCCGTCACCATCTTTCGCAAAGCCGGCTTCGTCCAGAAGTGCATTGGCTTTATCAAGATCCAGTTCATACTCAGGCACATCCGCTGTGTGGAACGGGCTATCGGGATGAATGCCGGTTGCCGCATTGGCAGCGGTGCCACGCATGATCGCCTTGTGCACAAAGTTCTTGTCAATTGAATGGGCAATGGCTTGGCGAACCCGTTTGTCCTTCAATGGACCCTTGGTTGTATTGATCGCAAGCCAGTCAATTGGCCCGATAGCACCATAGCCTTGCGGCGTTACAGTGAGGCCCGAGGCTTTTTTCAGACGGTTGATGTTTTGCGGCACAACTTCAAACGCGCCAAACTGAACTTCACCATTTTCATAGGCAATGGTGCGCGCTGCCGGATCGGGGATGATCTTCAAAACCATCTTGTCGAGATAAGGGCGGCCTTCGATGAAATAGTCATCAAAGCGCTCCATGATCACATGCTCACCGCTTTTATACTCAACCAGTTTAAACGGGCCAGAACCCACAACATCAGCCGTATTACGTGGATGGGTTTTGGCATCCTGACCATCACCATAAACATGCTTTGGAATAATCGCCATCAACTGGCTGGACATCGCAAGCATCAAGGCAGGGTGTGGCTTTGACAAGTTCAGAACCGCTGTATGCGCGTCGGGTGTATCTACCGATTCTACCGGTGCAAACATGGCCTTGAACGGGTGGTTTGCTTTGATCACATCAACCGAAAATGCCACATCTTCAGATGTGATCGGTTTTCCATCATGAAACTTTGCATTCTTTACCAGGTTAAGCGTGACCTTCAATCCGTCATCACTGATGTTCCAGCTCTCCGCGAGATAAGGCTGGGGTGTCCAGTCATCATCATAGCGCAGCGGTGCTGCAAACAATTGCGTACCCGGAAAACCCGTTACGATACCCGACTGGACCGCCGGGTTCAGATTTCTCACATTAGTTCCAAGCGCTGCGACCAGTGTGCCACCGCGTTTTGCTTCTTCCGCAATGCTTGATGTCACAAGCATGGTCGTTGCAGCTGCAGCAAGAAGCAGGTTTTTTACAAGTGATTTCATATTTTTATCCTCCCAAGGCGCCGAACCTCTCCCGGGTTTTGCGCGCTACCCTCCATACAATCAGAAAAAATTTTCATGTACAATACAAATCGGTTGACCCAAAATTCACTGATGCCAAGATGGCGGGAATACGGAGCAACCGGTTTAGGGGCGATGCACATGATCAAGATTTTCAAAGCCAGAAAAATTCTGACCATGAACCCTGCACAACCAGTTGCCGACCATGTTGCAATCCGTGATGGAATAATATTAGGCGCGGGCAACCTCGAAGAATTGGCGGGATGGGGCGACCACGAAGTTGATGAGACATTTGCAGACAAGATTATCATGCCCGGCTTCGTGGAAGGACACGCCCACACCATGGAGGGCACGCTCTGGCGGCACGTCTATTGCGGATTTTTTGATCGCATGGACCCAAACGGAAAAATCTGGCCCGGCATCAAAAACAAGGAAGGCGTGCTTGCTCGCCTTAAGGAAGCAGAGCAAAACCTGGATAATCCGGATGCTCCGCTTCCCGGATGGCAACTCGATCCGATCTATTTCGACAATGTAAGAATAACCCGTCATGATCTTGATCAGGTTTCAAACACTCGGCCCATAGGAGTGCTGCATGCATCCGGCCATATCATGAACGTCAATTCAAAAGCATTGGAACTGGGAGGATTGCTGAAACCCGGCCTCAATCATCCGGGCATTCCACTGGGCAGCGATGGCCTACCTGACGGTGAATTGCGCGGACCAGATGTCATGACCCCGGTCGGTATCCATGTTGGTTTCGGTGCAGATATGCTCGACTGCGACGAACGAGGTCTGCGTGATTTCGGTAAACTCTGCGTTCGCGCTGGCGTCACCACAGTCACAGATCTGGCCGCACGATTACAAGAAGATACAGTCAGCATGATGCTGCGCATCACTGGTGAAGACCGGTACCCTGCACGAGTTGTCCCTCTGAGATTTTTTCATGGTTTGACACCGAAAGAACTGGTTGATCACGCAGAAAGCTTACTAGGACAATCAACAGATCGCCTGCGGCTGGGGCGCATCAAGATTGTCAGCGATGGTTCAATTCAGGGCTTCACCGCTCGCATGCGGGAGCCAGGATACTACAATGGGGCACCAAACGGCCTTTGGTATGTGGCACCGGATCAGATGGCAGAAATTTATGATCTAGCCCTGGAACGTGGGTTGCAGGTTCACACCCATACCAATGGTGATGAAGCAACGCAGCTTGCGATCGAAACGCTTGATAAAGCTCTGGTGAACCATCCGGTTCGCGATCATCGCTTCACGCTGCAACATTGCCAACTGGCAGATGCGGCCCAATTGCGGCGCATGGCAACACTGGGCATGTGCGTGAACTTTTTCTCAAACCACACGTTTTATTGGGGCGATGAACACTATCGCCTGACGGTTGGCCCAGAGCGGGCAGACCGCATGAATGCTTGTGCAAGCGCACTCGCAAACGAGATTCCTATGGCCATTCATTCAGACGCACCGATTACACCTTTGGGGCCGCTGTTTACCGCATGGTGCGCAGTCAACCGCATTACCGCGTCCGGCAGAGTTCAGGGTAAACATGAGCGCATATCCGTCGACAACGCGCTACGTACCATCACACTCGGTGCTGCGTATACCCTGAAACTGGACGGTGAAATTGGCTCAATAGAAGCGGGCAAACGTGCGGATTTTGCGATCCTTGAAGCCGACCCAACCGAATGTGATCCCATGGCTCTGAAAGACATAGCGGTATGGGGCACTGTGCAGGCCGGACGCATATTCGCAGCAAGTGATATTTGAGCCATGGACCCAGCTGAGCTGACAATCCCGGTAACAGTGATCGGCGGATATCTGGGCGCAGGCAAAACAACATTGATCAATCACCTGTTGCGCAATGCAGACGGGCGAAAACTTGCAATTCTTGTCAATGAGTTTGGCGAGCTCCCGATTGATGAGGACTTGATCGAAGCAGAAAGTGACGATCTGATCAGTCTGGCAGGCGGGTGCATTTGCTGCAGCTACGGCAATGATCTGGTCGCAGCCCTGGTCAAACTTGCAGATACCAAACTGAAGCCGGATCATGTCGTCATAGAATCGAGCGGTGTTGCCATTCCGAGTTCCATTGCGGGGTCTGTTTCCATTCTCGAAGGCTACTCGTTGGATGGAGTGATTGTGCTGGTCGATGCTCAAAATGTGCTTGAAAGAGCATCCGATACATATCTTTCGGATACGATTCTGAGGCAGTTGACGGATAGCAACATCGTTCTCCTAAACAAGGCTGATCTAGTATCCGGTCAACAATTGACTGAATTGAAATACTGGCTTGCAGATAATGCGCAAGGCGCGCACATCATCGCCACGTCGAATTCCAGGGTTCCATTAGAAGTAGTTCTTCAAAGTCAGTCCGAACATTACATCAGCTCCTTCGATACAAAGCCGAAACACCTCGAAGGCTTTGAAACTAAAACAATCTTCCCTGACCGGCCACTCGACTTAATTCAGTTTGGCAACGAGCTCATTGAAAAGAATCCTGATCTTGTACGAGTGAAGGGTTTTGCCAAAAACCTTTCCGGCGAAATAAAAACCATTCAAATTGTTGGCAAATATCTCAATATTTCCGATGCACCCACTAGCGTAAGCCCCGGCATCGTATTGATTTTTCAGAAAAATAATACATGTTTATAAGCCATAAGATTGATTGGGTAGGCTGGCCGATCAAAAAGCTCACGTTGGAATGGGGGTTCTGATGAGCAATGCCAGTGGCACACCGATAAAGCTATCGGTTTCTGGGGGATTCCGGCTCTACGATTCAGCCGGTGAAGAAGTGCGCCTTTCGCTCATTCGCAGCAATGCTACAATTGCCTATTTGGCCTTCTCAGAAACCGCAACTGCGAAACGCACCAAACTTGCTGGCATGTTGTGGAGTGAGCGGGAAAATGCAAATGCACTTCAATCTTTCCGTCAGGTTGCACTGCAGCTGAAAACCTTTGCGTCAGATCATACACCTGAATTTCTGGACATCACCAAATACTCGATCGCGCTTGATCGATCCCTGTTCACAAGTGAACTCGACATTCTGGATCAACCCATCTCCAATGCGAACATCCCGGATTTCTCTGCGCTTCCTGCTCCTGATAGCATGTTGGAAGATCTTGATGGCATAGATGAGGTCTTTGATGAATGGTTGCGTAGCTGGCGCAAAGAAACAGGTCAGAAACTGAGAGCGATACTGGCAAAGGTAATCGTTTCTCCCGAACTGGATTTCGAAGCCAGAACTCAAGCCGCCGAAGCTCTGGCAAGAATTGACCCGGCAAGCGAGACTGCAGCACGGCATCTGATTGAAGTTGAGTTCAACAGCAGAAACTCCGCAGCCATGATCAGGGTCTACCAAAGGCTTTGGGATGCATTGGCGGAAGACTGGGA
>JASJDO010000159.1 GCA_030065115.1 Rhizobiaceae bacterium
GACCTCGCCGCCTGGCAACAGGGCATGACCGGCTATCCGATGGTTGATGCGGGCATGCGTGAATTGTGGGCCACCGGCTACATGCACAACCGGGTCCGAATGATTGCGGCCAGCTTCCTTGTCAAGCATTTGCGCATTCACTGGAAACATGGCGAGGCCTGGTTCTGGGACACGCTGCTTGATGCAGATCTTGCCAACAATTCGGCGAGCTGGCAGTGGGTGACCGGCAGCGGCGCGGATGCCGCTCCCTATTTCCGCATCTTCAACCCGATCATCCAGGGCCGCAAGTTCGATCCCGATGGCGCCTATGTCCGCAAGTGGTGTCCGGAACTTTCCGGCCTCGACAGTTCAGTCCTGCACGCGCCGTTTGATGCTTCGGCAGAACAGTTGAAATCGGCCGGTATCACGCTGGGCCTCGATTACCCTGAACCGCTGGTGGAACACGGTGCTGCGCGAAATGCGGCCCTTGCGGGTTATGAAAAGGTGAAGGAAGCGGGATAAGCGCATCCGCCGATCCATTTGCTGCTTGATTGTTGCGTTTGCCTCGGCTAGCCAAGGTGAACGGCCGAAACCGTATGCGGGCATGGCGGAATTGGTAGACGCAAGGGACTTAAAATCCCTCGACCGTAGGTCGTCCGGGTTCAAGTCCCGGTGCCCGCACCATCCAAGAAACACTTCAGTACTAGTAGCGTGTCTCAATCATGACCGACAAAGTAATCACCGCCGCAGCACTTGCCATTGGAGATGAGCTTCTTTCCGGCAGAACACGCGACAAGAACATTGGTCATTTGGCAAACGCCCTCACCCAACAAGGCATAGATCTCAAGG
Organism: Rhizobiaceae bacterium; assembly: GCA_030065115.1. Classification (GTDB taxonomy): domain Bacteria; phylum Pseudomonadota; class Alphaproteobacteria; order Rhizobiales; family Rhizobiaceae; genus JAALLB01. The sequence goes on from JASJDO010000159.1 coordinate 829, forward strand.
AAGTCCGAATTGTCGCCGACGAGCAGGAAGATATTGTATCAGCGCTCAATGCACTGAGGTCGCGCTACTCATACGTGTTCACAAGTGGCGGGATCGGGCCAACGCATGATGACATTACAGCTGATGCCATCGCGGCGGCGTTTGGAATTGGTATCACCCATGATCCCAGAGCCATGGCCCTGCTTGCCGAGCATTATTCCAATTTGGATATGGAGTTCACAACCGCACGAAAACGTATGGCCCGTATTCCCGATGGCGCTGACTTGATCGACAATCCGGTTTCAGTCGCACCCGGATTTCGCGTGGAAAACGTTTATGTCATGGCCGGTGTACCGTCCGTATTTCAGGCCATGTTGGAAAGTGTTTTGCCCATGCTTGAAGGCGGTGCAAAAATGCTCTCCGAAACGGTTTACTGTCCGCATGGCGAAGGAACGATTGGCGATCACCTTGGGCACATTCAAAAATCCCATCCAGAAACATCCATCGGTTCATACCCGAAATATGATGGCGAAAAATTCTATACCAACATCGTTGTCAGAGCCCGCAACGAAACAAAAATGCTGGCGGCTGTTTCAGAGGTGAACATGATGTTGGAAAAGCTGAACTCGGAATAAATTCCGAAAAATTACAGTACGTTAACGCTTTTTGTTTACCATAAATCCATCAGCCCCTACTTAGATGGATTTCACCATGTTGAAGAAATTTCTGAAAAACACCTCCGGCGCAACCGCTATCGAGTATGCGATGATCGCCAGTTTAATTGGTGCGGCGATTGTTGGTGGTGTTACGAGTCTGGGATCGGCGACCGAAGACAATTACGATCAACTCGGACAACAGGTCCAAAACGCCGGTTAAGTGCTGTTAAGAGGGCTTGTACCTCTCTTCCAAAACAAAAAGATCAGTATCATCCAACATTTGTCCGGCTTGGGTAATCATTGTATTCACTTGCCCGCGGTGATGCGTCTGATGGTTGAACATATGAACCACAAGTGCCGCAGTTCGTCTGGACACATCCTGGTTCAGCGCGCCGGAAAACCACGACAATTCGCCTTTCAAAAAGTCGTCGCTAACTTCTGCACTCCAGTCCAAAATAACCTGGTCAAACGCCTTGCGCTCTGCACACAACCCTAGCCAATCCGGAACCATGTGACGAGAGTCTTGAATTGATCCAGCCACTGGCTTGGAAGTTCCTGCAAATCGAGACATCCAAATTTGATCTCCCCAGAGAAGGTGAGAAAGTGTTTCTTGGATTGATCCGAAAAATGCGCCCCGATCCAGTTTGCGTTCTGCATCATCGAGTTTGGAAGCCGCTGAATACACGCTTTCATTCTGCCATGCATTATATCTGGCCATTGTCTTTACAAATTCTGGCGTAATCATCGTTGCACTATCTCCAGTTTCAGAATATTGACAGGTCGATTGAACAATTACTTGCCGGATAACATATGTCAGACGCCTCCCCCAAAGCTTTTCCAGTATCTTGGGATCAGTTCCATCGCGACAGCAAAGCTCTTGCCTGGAGGCTCGCTGGCATAAGCGAGAAGAATGGTGAATGGAAAGCTGTCATTTCCATCACCCGTGGCGGACTGGTTCCAGCAGCCATTATTGCACGTGAGCTCGGCGTCAGAAACATTGAGACCGTGTGTATCGCCTCTTATCATGAGTACAAGGATCAGGGAAATCTGGTTGTTCTCAAAGGAATTTCCGACGAAATCATCAGTGAAACAAATGGTGGCGAACAGGTTCTGGTGATCGATGACCTTACTGACACCGGAGCGACAGCAAAAAAAGTCAGGGAAATGCTTCCCAATGCGCATTTCGCAACCGTTTATGCAAAACCATCGGGTAAACCCACAGTCGACACCTATGTGACCGAAGTATCTCAAGACACGTGGATTTATTTCCCATGGGACCTCGACCTTTCATATTCAGCGCCAATCTCCGGTAAGAAAGACGGGTAACAGCATTAGGCTGCATCCCGGCCAAACATTTGAAAAACATATCTCCCAGCCTCTGGATCGTTCTTTCGAGCATCATGATCAATATGATGGGCGTTGGTATGATGTGGCCTATCCTGCCTACGCTGGTGGATGAACTGACCACTGGCGACGTTTCCTATACTGCCGCTGTTTATGGGGCTACAGCAGTAATCTTCTCCATCATGCAATTCTTGTTTGCTCCGTTTATGGGCGCTTTGTCAGACCGCTACGGCAGACGCAGCATCATGTTGATTGCATTATTAGGCCTTGGATTTGATACGCTTTTACTGGCCTTTGCTCCCAGCATTATCTGGGTTTTTCTCGGCCGAGCATTGGGAGGCGTCTTCGGAGCGACCTACTCCATTGCTTGCGCTTATATTGTGGATACAACAAAACCAGAAGACCGTGCGGCTGGTTTTGGAATGTTGGGCGCTGCTTTCGGCATTGGCTTTATCATTGGCCCTCTGGTTGGAGGATTTCTCGGTGCGATTGACACCAGAACGCCGTTCTACTTTGCTGCATGTTTGTCCTTCATCAATTGCGTTCTCGGTTACTTCTTCCTTGAAGAAACACTACCGAAAGAAAACCGCAAACCATCAAGCCTGTTGAAAGCAAATCCCTTCGGCACGCTTGCCCTTTTACGAACCAGTCCAACCCTGCTGTTTCTAGGAGGAATTCTACTTCTTCAAAACGCTGCACAACGCGGCATGGAAACAATCTGGGTCATCTACACCCAACACAAATTCGGTTGGGGACTTGAGGAAGCGGGTATTTCACTTGCAATAGTTGGTATATCCTACTTCGTCGTGCAGGGGTTTATGGTCCGCCCCACAGTCGCGAAACTTGGAGAAAAACGCACTGCGGTTTTAGGAACTTTGCTTTGTGCGTGTATGTTCCTGATCCTCTCTATCACTTCAAATCCTATAATCGCCTATTTGGGCATTCCACTTTATGCGTTGGGATCAGGCTGTGCCACGCCAGCGTTCCAAGCAATTGCATCTGCATTTGTGGAACCAGAAAAACAGGGACATCTTCAAGGTGCGCTCACGTCTATTGGCGGCCTTTCCGCCATTCTGGGACCAGCAATTTCCGCAGCGAGCTTTTCATACTTCACATCTGAGAATGCACCTTTTGATTTCCCCGGTGCTTACTTCGCTCTGGGCGCTGTATTATTCGTTCTTGTCTCTGTTCTATCGACTCGACTCCAACCAAAAGCACACAGCCTCACAGCCTAACACGGTTCAGTGAGATTACGAATTTCCGCTTAATCCATGTCATTTTCGAAGCTATACAGGTCATATGAAACAAAAGCTTCGAATTTCGTCCCTGCTTTCCATTGCCACAGTTGTTGCCTTTACATTCCTGGGCACTGGTTCACCCCCAATAATTTCCGCACAGGCAACAGAATGTATTGGTAATGTACCTTGCTCCATCGGCGACAGAAGCTATCACGTACTGCCACCTGACGATTGGGATGGCGTCACACCTCTCCCCATTCTAGTCCACTTCCATGGTTGGGGGAGACAGGGCCCGGTTCCGATCAACCACAAGCACATTGGTCAGGAAACGCGTAAAAGGAACGTGCTCCTTGTTGCCCCAAATGGCTTGGGCAAGTCCTGGGATTTCTGGCGACCGGGTTCCCGCGATACCGGTTTCACAAAACTCGTCCTTGATGATGTGGCCAAACGCTACCCCATCGATCGGTCAAAGCTGTTTGTGTCCGGCTATTCATGGGGCAGTTCCATGGCCTGGCGTTTTTCGTGTGAAGCAGGAGACCAGGTATCCGTTCTGCTTGGTATCTCCGGAACTTTCTACGACCAGTCAGAAAACTGCGAAACCGGCCCGGTGGAAGTCCGTCATGTTCACGGATTGAAAGACACCGTGATGGATTTCCCTTTTGGGCCTAATGGAGAAGAAACCGGTCCCGTGCGGCTTTGGCAGCGCGTCAACGAATGCAGTTCGAAACCGGATCAAACATCAAGCTGGGAAACTTCGCAGAAATACACTCACTATGCATGGACACAATGTTCGTCTGGCAAAAACGTGCAACTCGATGTCCATGGTGGCGGACACTGGATTGCGCGCGGTTGGCTCGCAAAACAACTCGATGAATTGTTGGCAAAGACCACAAATTCATGAATCTTTCAGAATTTTGATTTCGTTTTCAAATCGTTACAGAAAACAAAACCAAAGTCATCAGATTCCGTTCTCTACAGTTTTTCACCCGGATGAGAACGCCAACGAAGGTTCTCACGACTTAACTGATCGATCTTCGTTACACCCATGAGCTTCATATCGCGCTCGATTTCCGTGCGCAGATTGCCAAGTGTCTTTTCAACACCCGCCTGACCTGCCGCCGCTAGTGAATACAGATACAAACGACCACCCGAGCATGCTTTTGCTCCTACGGAAAGTGCTTTCAACACATGCGTGCCGCGCTGAATGCCCCCTTCGCAAATGACATCTATTTTGTCACCAACAGCATCGCAGATTTCTGCCAACTGATCGAATGGCGCCCGCGATCCGTCCAACTGACGCCCGCCATGATTGGAAACCATGATGCCGGTACAACCGATATCAACCGCACGTTTGGCATCCTCCACACTCATAATGCCTTTTAAAGCGAATTGACCATCCCAATCCTTGCAGAGCTTTTCAGCATCCTTCCAATTCATGGACTGATCCAGCATGCTGGAGAAATATTCACCCACAGATACCGCCAGATTTGTTCCCTGTGCCACATGGCCAGAGAGATGTGGCATATCGAATTTTGGCTTGGTGAAGAAATTCCACGCCCACATTGGATGAGCCGCAAAACTTGCAAGGCTCTGCATCGTAAGTTTCGGCGGTGAGGTAAATCCGGTGTGAAGATCCCGCTCGCGGTTGCCACCCGTAATCGTATCCACCGTCAACGCCATCACCTGAAACTTCGCTTCTTTTGCACGCTGCAAAAGCGCGTCGTTCAGGCCCCTGTCCTTGTGAAAATAGAACTGGAACATTTTTGGCCCGTCGGTGATCTCGGTTATTTCTTCAACCGGAACCGTCGCAAGCGATGAAACGCCAAACATGGTACCGAATTTCTTCGCAGCCCGCGCCACCGCGCGTTCTCCATCATAATGAAACAGCCGCTGAAGAGCAGTTGGCGCACAATAGATCGGCATATCGAGCTTCTGTCCCATGACCTCGACGCTCATGTCGACTTCCTCAACACCGGCGAGAACGTTTGGCACAAGATCGCAATCATCAAAGGCAGCGGTATTGCGGTTGTAGGTAATCTCATCATCCGCAGCACCATCGATGTAATGAAAAATCGGACCCGGCAGGCGCTGTTTCGCCAACAGGCGCATGTCTTGAACGTTGTGGCAATCTTTGAGGCGTCTGAACATTGTGAGCTCCGGAAATAAAAACTGAGGGCGTTTTGTTGCACTTGGTCAGAGATTGCAAGTTCAAACACTTTTTCTATTTCGGAAATAATATTTCAGATTGTTTCTTTTCAGAGATTTGACGCGTTTTTGTTCAGGTGAACTTTGTTTGTTTTCCGCCAGCACATCCGTGCTGCCATCTACCCTGCGTCATCCCGGTTGCCTTGCAAAAGCCTGTCCCGGACTTGATCCGGGAGGATCCATTGAGGGCTTGCCTCAATCTCTTGGCGACTGCGGTTGGGTATAGTTGATCCCGGATCGCAGTAGCGCCCGGGTTGACGGAATGTGGGGGCAATTTTGTTTCCTTCGTCATCCTCGGGCTTGTCCCGAGGATCCAATGCGCCTGTCAACCTAATGTTTTCTGATATTTGGCTCGATCTCGACTTTTCTTAGAGACCATTCTTGCGGTTGGTTCGTTAGTTCCTCGGGACAAGCCCGAGGATGACGGAGTGTGTGGCGCACTTCATTGTTCACTCGAGCCTTTAAGCACAGTGTCATGTCATATTAGTTTCCCGCGTCGGGCAAAGCCCTTGCGCGGCTCTTGTTGATATCCCTCCGTGGCAGCAGAAGGTTTGGTGACTAACCAAACCGCCACTGCGCGAACGGACGTCGGTGCGGATGCGCCGACGGAAAAGTAATTAAGTGCACAAACTGTGAGGGCTGATTACCAGTCTAACCCGTTTGTGTGCCGGGCCTTCAGCCCTCACGCGGAGATTTGATGTTATCGATCAGGCTTCCTTCAACACACTGCCAGCCGATACCTCTCGGTCTTCCTGTTCGCCGGTCAGGCAAGCACATGAATAGCAAGTGCCCCGTACCGGGCGCGGAAGAAGACGCTAAGCCGCCCACGAACCTGTCATGGCCACCGCCGCTCCGCTGCTTGTGAAGCACCAAGCCGCTGGCGTACGTCCGGTGGTTGTGC
>JASJDO010000160.1 GCA_030065115.1 Rhizobiaceae bacterium
AACCAAAGCATTTTTTGGTTCGGTAAGAATTTGCACCAGCGCATCTTCATCAAGGTCCTCAAGTGTCGCAAGCACAGGAACCCGACCAATAAATTCAGGAATAAGCCCAAATTTCTGCAAATCTTCTGGCTCTACACCGCGCAGAACATCTCCGGTACGGCGATCATCGGGCGCTTCCACATGTGCACCAAAACCAATTGAAGTCTTTTGACCTCTATCTGAGATGATTTTCTCTAGACCTGCAAATGCACCACCACACACAAACAACATGTTTGTTGTGTCTACCTGCAGGAACTCCTGTTGCGGATGCTTTCGACCACCTTGCGGAGGAACCGATGCCACAGTGCCTTCCATTATTTTCAGCAATGCTTGCTGTACACCCTCGCCTGACACGTCGCGTGTAATAGACGGATTGTCAGACTTGCGAGAAATCTTGTCGACCTCGTCAATGTAAACGATACCGCGTTGCGCACGTTCCACATTGTAATCAGAGGCCTGAAGCAATTTGAGGATAATGTTCTCAACATCCTCACCGACATAACCTGCTTCGGTAAGCGTGGTCGCATCTGCCATTGTGAAAGGCACATCAAGAATTCGGGCAAGTGTCTGAGCAAGCAGCGTCTTACCACACCCCGTCGGGCCAATCAGCATGATGTTGGACTTTGCCAATTCAACATCCTGATTTTTGCTCGCGTGATTCAAGCGTTTGTAGTGGTTGTGAACAGCAACCGACAAAACGCGTTTGGCATGCCCCTGACCAATTACATAGTCATCCAGAACTTCCAGAATTTCTTGCGGCGTTGGAATACCTTCTCCAGATTTCACCATGGAAGACTTGTTTTCTTCCCGAATAATATCCATGCAAAGCTCTACACACTCGTCGCAAATAAACACGGTGGGACCGGCAATAAGCTTGCGAACTTCGTGTTGGCTTTTTCCGCAGAACGAACAGTAAAGCGTGTTCTTGGAATCACCGGAATTGGAAACTTTGCTCATAAACTTTTCCTTACTCTGGTCGACCAGCAATGAATTGCCGACAACTCGGGAGTCTTGCACGTATCATGCCAATATGCCTGTCACAGACAATCATCCAGAACGGATGAACGCAAGTACTAATCAGCACATGCCGATCCTACGACACAAAACATTCACATAGACTTAACAGGATTTCACCAAAACCGGAGACATTTATCCGGTCCCTGTCGCCTATTCCTCTTCACCGCCTTCGCGTTGTTCAATAACACGGTCAATAATGCCAAACTCTTTGGTCTCTTCCGCTGTCATGAAATGATCACGGTCAAGCGTCTGTTCAATGGTATCGTATTCCTGACCGGTATGCTTCACGTAAATATCGTTCAGACGGCGTTTCATCTTCATGATGTCTTCAGCGTGACGCTGAATATCCGATGCCTGCCCCTGAAATCCGCCAGAAGGCTGATGAACCATGATGCGGGCATTTGGCAGAGCGAACCGCATATCTTTTGCACCAGCGCACAAGAGAAGCGATCCCATGGAGGCTGCCTGTCCGATACAAAGCGTTGAAACAGCAGGCTTGATAAACTGCATCGTGTCATAAATCGCCATGCCAGACGTGACCACACCACCCGGCGAATTGATGTAGAGATTGATTTCTTTCTTCGGATTTTCAGCTTCCAAAAACAGAAGCTGGGCGCAAACAATGCTAGCCATTCCGTCTTCAACAGGTCCGGTGATGAATATGATACGCTCCCGGAGAAGACGGGAAAAAATGTCGAACGAACGCTCGCCCCTGTTGGATTGCTCCACAACAACGGGAACAAGGTTCATATAGGTTTCGACCGGATCTTTCATGCAGAAATGCCTTTCAAGCGAATCTTTTGGTTTCAAGGGAATGTAGGGTAACGCCTCAACAGTTAAAAGGCCCTGTATAAGCGTTGGACAATTTATCCTAGTGGTCAAATTTTCTCATACAAATCGACCACCCTACGAAAAATGCCCGGAATATCTCCCGGGCATCCAAAATCTCAAATGGTAACGAAACAAGAATTAAGCTTCGTCGTCTTCCTTCATAAGCTCTTCCTGGCTAACAGTTTCGTCAGTCACTTCAGCTTTTTCCAGAATAAAATCAATCACCTTGTCTTCATACAACGGCGCGCGAAGACCGGCCACAGCATCTGGATGCTCGCGGAAGTAGTTCAACACTTCCTGCTCCTGGCCTGGGTATTGTTGAACTTGCTTAAAGACTGCTTGTTGCAATTCTTCTTCGCTCACCTGGACATCAGCTTTCTCACCAATATCTGCTAAAACCAGACCAAGGCGAACGCGGCGCTCTGCAAGGCCTTGATACTCATCTTTTGCCTTTTCTTCAGTTGTGTCTTCGTCCTCAAACGTTTTACCAGCACGTTCCAGTTCGGAAGTCACCTGCATCCAGATATTGTTGAACTCCTGCTCAACCATTTTGCCTGGAAGTTCCATCTTGGTTTTCTCGTCCAGCAGGTCGAGCACCTGACGCTTTGCTTTAGCGCGGGTGAATGATGCGAACTGACCTTCCATCTGGCCACGAACTGCTTCGCGGAGTTTCTCCACGTCTTCCAGGCCCAGATTTTTGGCCAATTCGTCATTGATCTCCAGATCGCCAGGCTTTTCCACTAGTGAAACAGTAACGTCAAATTCCGCCTCTTTCCCGGCCAGATGCGATGCCTGATATTCCTCAGGGAAAGTCACTTTAACCACGGTCTCATCACCAGCCTTTTTGCCAACAAGCTGGTCTTCAAAACCTGGAATAAACATGCCTGAACCCAGAACAAGCTTAGCATCATTGTCAGCACCGCCTTCAAACGGCTCGCCATCAATTTTGCCGAGATAATTCATGGTCACACGGTCTTTGTCCGCTGCTTTACCTTTTTTCTCGTTGTATGGGCGGCTGCTTTCAGCGATTTTTTCAATCTGCTCATCGATTTCCTTGTCGGATACTTCCGCAACAGGACGTGTAATTTTGAGCTTTTCCAGTTCCGGTGCGTTAATCTCCGGGATGACCTCATATGACATAGAGAACTCAAAGTCCTTCTTGCCACTCAAAATATCCTCAGCTTCCTTTTCATCCTCGGTCATCGCGATTTCAGGTTGCTGAGCAGGACGCTCATCGCGATCTTTCAACACTTCGCCGGTACGCTTTGAGATGTATTCATTTACAATTTCGGCCATTGCCTGTTTGCCGTAAATCTTCCTCAAATGCGTCATCGGCACTTTGCCCTGACGGAATCCGTTGATTTTCAGCTGCGGCTTCATTTGCTCAAGGCGAGCAGTCACCTGACTGTCCATGTCTGACTTGTCCACGACAATCTTGAGTTCGCGCTTTAGACCTTCATTAAGGGTTTCTGTGACCTGCATGTGTTTGAACCTGTTTTTTCTACATACGATCCGCGCTGTGTAAGACAGACCGAAGAGACATCCTTGGATTGGTTTGGAAACGAAAGCAGTGGTTCAGATCAAGCCCGCGACCTCTGCCCGAATACGAATTTGCATGCAGATAGCAGAGCTACCCAAGCTCCGCAAGTATTTTACAGGTTCACAACCTGATGATCGTATGCTCAATAACTCAAACAATTTTACAAAAGATGCAACCGGTAACGATTGCTCGCTTTAATCGATCAAATCCACCGGCGGACTTTTGAAACATAGTCGGCGTATTGCATCCCGAACTTTTCCAACAAAACCTCTTCTTCTGGGATAATCTGAAAGCGCGTCACATACCAGATAAACAGCGGCACAAATACAAGAGAGACAGCATTTCCCAACCAGATGGCGAAGCCGGAAAGAATGAAAGCAAGGCCCAGATACATTGGATTTCTTGTGTACTGATAAATTCCGGTCACCACTAACGAAGTCGTCTTGCTTGGCGAAACCGGACTGACGGTGGTCTTGGATTTAAAAAATCCTGCCAATGCTGAAAAATCGATACATATTCCAATCAACACCAGACCTGCCGCCAAGTACAAAGACCATTCCGATGTATACGAAACACTCGGAAGAAACTGAGACGAAACCCACATCAGTCCCGCGCAAATGATGGCCTGAAGCGGAGGTGGGATCAGGAGTCTCATTCTTCCAACATGTCTTTAACAGTTGAAGCCAATTGTTTAAGCGAAAACGGTTTCGGCAAGAAGCCAAACTTGTCACGCTCTTCCTGAGGAAGGTTTTTCGCGAAGGCCTCTTCGGCATACCCGGAAACGAAAATGAATTTCAAATCCGGATAGGTTTTCCGAAGCTCACCCAGAAGCGTAGGGCCATCCATCTCAGGCATCACCACATCTGACACCACAAGATCAATCTCATCACCTACCTCTTCCATGACTTCAAGCGCCTCAACGCCGCTAGCAGCCTCGTGCACCTCATATCCTCTTGAAATCAAGGCCCTGGAACCAAATGCGCGAACAGCGTCCTCATCCTCTACCAGTAATATCGTAGCGTTGCCTGTAAGATCCTTGGCCGGCTCTTCCTGTTTGCCCTCAATATCCTCCGCCGGGCTTGCATCAACTTTTTCCTCAGGAATATGCCGTGGCAAGAAGACGTTAAAAGTCGTACCCTGCCCTTCCTCACTCTCAGGATAGATAAATCCGCCTGTTTGTTTGATGATCCCATAAACCGTCGAAAGGCCTAGCCCGGTGCCTTTGCCTACTTCCTTGGTTGAGAAGAACGGCTCAAAAATCTTGTCGAGAACGTCCTGGCTCATACCTGTACCTTCATCTTCTACCTGAATGAGCACATAGTCCGCTGGCACAAATTCTGAAAATGCAACGGTGTCTCCGCACTCAGCCTCTGTAATGTTGCGCGTCCTGATTTCCAGATAGCCCTCATCATCCATGGCATCGCGTGCATTCACAACGAGATTGACCAGCACCTGTTCGAGTTGTGATACATCCGCCTTCACCGGCCACAGATCGCGTCCATGCTTGACGTTCAGGGTCACCCTGTCCCCGACCAGACGATCAAGCAGCATTCGCAAATCTGAGAGCACATCCGCCATATGCAACACCTGAGGCCGCAGGGTCTGGCGACGGGAAAAGGCAAGCAACTGCCGGACAAGGCTCGCGGCCCGATTGGCATTCTGCTTGATGTTCATAATATCCTGGAACGAAGGATCCGACGGTTTGTGATTGGTCAGCAAAAGATCGGAAAAACCAATGATCGCTGTCAGCACATTGTTAAAATCGTGCGCTATCCCTCCTGCCAATTGACCAACTGCCTGCATTTTCTGGCCTTTGGCGAACTGGTTCTCTAAGGCCCTTTGTTCCGTGGTTTCTACCGCATAGACGATCACGCGCTCAGGATTGGCATTCGAATCATCCAATGAGTCCGCCACATGCGACACGAAAAAGCGCACAAATCTCTCAGAATTGTCGTCAATCGCCATTTCCACAGGATCAACATCCCCGGATCCGGAGATCGCATTATCAAAAAGCTTTTGCAGCCGTTCCTGATCATCAGCAGAGGAAAGCTCAATAAACTTTAGGCCGCGCTTGTCGTTGGACCGGCTGATCATTTCCGAGAACATTTTCTGGAACGATGCATTGGTCCGAACAACTCGGCCATCACCATCCAATCCGGCGATAGCAACAGGCGTATTATTGAAAAACCTAGTGAACCTGATTTCTGCTTCCTGAAGCGCATTGTCGCCACCAAATGTACTGGCACGGTTCAATATCAAAGTACGTGCTGTTCCGGGCGCGCCATCAGCATTCATTGGAATTCGGTGATACATCCGAACCGGCAACCTGCGTCCGTCCGCACAATTCATATCTAAATCAACGACAGTCGTCTTGGCATTTCCCGCCTCAATGTCTGCGGTATCAAACAGTGCTTCATTATCGGCCGGGATCATATCCCTGATATTGCTGCCAGAGGGTTCAAACATTGCAAGATCAACGCCTAACCAATCCGCCAGCGTTGCATTCAGGTAAACAATGGTCCCGTCCGGCTCGCTGGCAATAAACCCTGCAGGCGCATGATCGAGATAATGAATCGCGTCCTGCAATTGCTGAAAGCTGTTTTCTTGCTCAAATCTGTCTTCGGTAACGTCTGAGACCTGCCAAACCGTAAGGATATCCTCTCGATCCTGCAGCTTCATTGGGCGCGATCTTAGTCTATACCATTTCGCACCTTCACCAGACTTGATGAGCCCGTTGTTGAGCCTGATTTCTTCCACACTGGACTTGCCATTTCGGACGGCTGAAGACATTTTGTACACAGCATCAGAGGCTTCAGGATGTTTCGAAAAAACAATCTCAACGCCAGAAATGTCTGAAATCCCGCTCGCACCTATGAGCTTCGCATAGGAATCATTGGCAAACAGAACACGGTTGTTTGCATCTGAAACAACAATTCCGGGATCCATTTGCCCTAAAAGCTGCTTCGAAAAATCTGCGTTCTCCGATCTGGACCCAAATTGCAGAATTCCCAAAGCAAGCGAAAACAGGAAGAACACTCCAACACTTGCAAAGATTGCAAGGAAAATGATGAAGATTGGTTCACCGAGCCTTTCCACACCGAAGTAGCCAAGCGCGGCGACGCCGATAAACAGGAAAAGTCCAAGAAGTAGAAAACGACCTATTCCGGCTGACGCCTTGAGCTCATCGATTACGGGCTCTCCCGTATACCGGAATTCTTCGCTTTCACCCGACATGATGGTCCCTGACAACGATTCGCAACCGTTTCACACTAGCAGTATTGTGTCGAAAACAAGAGTAAGCATACCAATTATCCCAATCAAGAATCGCACATCTGAATGCCCTGCAACGAGAAATTGTAAATTTTTCAAATTTTTGATAAACGTAACGACATGCGGCGGGACAGCGGGGTCATCCCGACAGTGGTTTGTACACGCGTGTGCACCTTTTCTGTTCAGCTTAACGTAATGCGTATGGATCAAGTATCCAAAGGAGTTGACACATGGAGTGGTTATCCTCGCTACTGAATGGCGAAAATGGTTCCGCTATACAATTAGTCCTGATTACAGTTGGTCTGGTA
>JASJDO010000161.1 GCA_030065115.1 Rhizobiaceae bacterium
GCCAAAATACCCGGCGGTTTCCCAATTGAGAAGAAAGCAACAGCAGGCAGCAGATACACGAAGGACGGGATCGTCTGCATGATATCGAGTATCGGCGTTACAATAGCTTGTCCCCGTTTCGACTTTCCAACCCAAATCCCCAATGGAAGGCCAAACAAGACACAGATTATCGAAGCAGCCACAACAAGAGACATGGTGTCCATAGCGGTCTGCCAGAAACCAAACAATGCGAGATACGCCAAAGACACGGCCACAAATATGGTTATTCGTGGTCCTGCCATCGTATACGCAATTGCCAAAATCGCGCCCATAGTAATGATCCAGGGGGTACCCACAAAGACCGCCGTAATCGCACTCAACATGGAACGCAAAACTGCAGTAATGCCATCAAAGAAGAAACCATAGAAAGCGGTCATATAACCGATGCTATCGTCGATGGCTTGTGCGGCATACTTGTTCAAGCTTATCGGCGGCAAGTCGGTACGAGCTGGTTTTACCTGTACAAAACGATTGCCATTCTCATCGCGTGGATAAGTGACCTCATCGGGACGGTCCAGCCAGAACAGCGTTGGAAACTCCCCAATTATTGCACAATCAAACCTGTCCTTGAAAGGAACAACTTCACCGCTTTCAATTGCGCGGTCTTGTTTGATACAAGTCCGGGCTTCAGGCGCGAACTGACTTGTACGATACAACAAAAGCGGCGCTATCAGAGCAACCATCAACGCGGCAATGACGAGACGTTGCGGGTTCACACCAGAAGCAACAGAACTGTCAATCCGCCATTTACTGTACTGATTGTAGTACATCCGGTCCGCAAGCCACGCAAACAGCAAGCGGCCAAGAATGAACACAACTATCGCCGCAGTTAGTGCGCTTGATGCCCATTCAGTGTAGCGAACAACGAGGAAATCCTTGTCCGCAAAGGTAACTACCGCCTTTGAATACTTGAAATACAGCATCAGATTGACGGCTGCGATCAGGTCAATCAGAAAACCGATCCAGAACAGCAGTTTGTTGCCTCGCAATGCTGCCCAGATAAATCCACCAATGCCAGCCATCCAGTTGAAATGGCCTGATCCGAGAATAGACTTTTGGATTTTTAGAAACGTATCTGAATAATAATTTCCGTTTTGCTCAGCAAAATCGTGAAATGGAGTTTGAGTGTCTGTGCTCATCTTACGCCTCCCCTTGAATGCTGTGCAGCAGAATGTCTTTTGTAACCACGCCAACCGGCTTGCCGTCATCCATGATGACAACCGGCTTATCCTGATCAACAGCAAGGCTTACCAATGCATCAAGATCATCTTCTGGTCCTGCCTGCGGACAGTTCTTGAGTGCTGGAAGCTTTTTGTTTTCTTTTTCGTATTTCGCAACCGGCATCATAACCGTATGCGCATAGATCAGTTTCAGTTTTGAAATACCGGCAACAAATTTCTCAACATATTCATCAGCAGGTTTGGTGACGATGTCTTCCGGCGTACCGATCTGAACAATTTCACCATCCTTCATGATCGCGATGCGCGTACCCATACGGATCGCTTCATCAAGATCGTGGGTGATGAACAGTGTCGTTTTCTTCATGTCACGGGAAAGCGCCAAAAATTCATCCTGCAACCCCCGACGGATTAGTGGATCAAGCGCTGAGAACGGCTCGTCCATCAAAAGGATATCCGGGTCAGCCGCAAGTGCTCTGGCGAGGCCCACACGTTGCTGCATACCGCCTGAGAGTTCTGACGGGTAGCGGTTACCGTAACCTTGCAGTGACACGCGCTCAATTACCCTCTCTGCGGCTTGTGCCCGGGTAAATGCGTCCACATTCCGCAATTCCATGGAGAATGTCACATTGTCTGCGACCGTGCGGTGCGGAAGCAGCGCCATGTTCTGGAAGACCATGCCGATGCGGTCAGCTCGCATGACGCGAAGCTCTTCTGCATTAAGTGCTCCGACGTTATCACCATTGATGATGATGTCCCCGGCGGTTGGTTCAATCAAACGGTTGATATGTCGAACAAGTGTCGACTTGCCCGAGCCGGAAAGGCCCATAATGCAGAAAATCTCACCTTCACCGACTGAAAACGTAGCGTCTTTAACACCGACTACACAGCCAAATTTTTCAAGAACTTCGGGTTTACCCAACCCTTCATTTTTTACAGCAGCGAGCGCTTCATCCGCCCGATCACCGAAAATCTTCCAAACGCCATTAACTTCGACAACTGGCTTGCCATCTGCTTGCGCCATATTCCTCCCCTGGGACTTAAATGTAAACGGTTACATTCTCATCAAGTTAGACTGCAATGTGCGACAGCCGTTTGTCAATTGCGACTCGCAATCAATTTTCAGCTGGACTCACAGAAAGAGGGAACTTGGTCCAAAAGCGGCAATTTTTGAGACTTAGGCTGACTGGATCGCTTTCTGAATGGCCTCTTTGGCTTCACTCGCATCGCCCCAACGGTCGATCTTCACCCACTTGCCATCTTCGAGATCTTTGTAACGTTCAAAGAAATGGGAAATCTGGTCAACCAGTAACTTTGGCAAATCGTCGAGCGTATGCACGTCTTTATACATTGCAGAAATATGGGGTGAAGGCACTGCAATCAGTTTTTCGTCGCCACCAGCTTCGTCGGTCATATACAACATGCCAACCGGCTTGCAGTTAATCACTGAACCCGGAATGATTGGACGCTTGTTCGCAATCAATACATCAATCGGATCACCATCATCAGAAAGTGTATGGGGAACAAAGCCATAGTTCCCGGGATAGCGCATGGACGTGTAGAGAATACGGTCCACGACCATGGTTCCAGCATCCTTGTCCATCTCATATTTGACTGGTTCACCGCCATAGGGAACCTCAACGATCACATTAATATCTTCTGGCGGATTATCGCCAATCTTGATTGCATCAATACGCATTGGAAAACTTTCGTTTGGGAGGAGGAAGAGTTGGGCGTCTCTTACAACGGTGTGGCCGTCATGTTCAAGCCACCATCGGGTTGTGTAGTAAGTTTTTGAACCGGCCAGGGCTCTTTGTCGCTGTCAACCATATCGAACCGGAAACGTGACAACATGATACCGAGAATAATAATCGCTTCCTGAATGGCAAAACTCTGGCCTATGCAGACACGGGGGCCTGCACCAAACGGCAAATATTGATAGCGGTCAATTTTTCCGCGATTCTCCGGTAAAAAGCGTGACGGCATGAATGCATTGGGCTGATCCCAATAAACCTGATGGCGATGCAGGGTCCATGGCATAACCAGACACTGAGACCCTTTCTTGATGATGGTATCTTCCCATTCGATATCTTCCAACGCCTCTCGACTGATGACAGGCGCAGGTGGATAAAGCCGCATCGCCTCTTCAAATGCGGCGCGGGTGTATGGCATTCGCTCCACCCAATCGAGTGGATTTGAATACTCAGCTGTGATCCGCTTTGCTTCTTCTTCGACTTTTGCCCGTTCATGCGGGGCTTTTGCCAGCAGGTACAGTGTCCATCCCAAAGCCCGTGCAGTTGTCTCATGGCCCGCACCAATAAAGGTTATGACATTGTCTTCTATTTCAGCCCGACTCAATCCATCGGGCCCCTCAGCTCGCAAAAGAAGTGTCAGGAAATCATCAGGTGGCGTTTCACCTTTCGCAATTTTCTCCGCGCGGTCCTCGATTGTTGTTCGAACCAGTTTGCGGAAATACTTAAGGATGCCGCGTCCGGTAAAATGCTTGGGACGGGGGACCCACTCCGGCACGTTGACAATATCCAGCGGGTCAACACGACCAACCGTCTCGAATAACCGCTCAATCTTGTGTTCGAATTCTTTTGGATCCCCTTCAATTTCATTGCTGAAAAGGGTTTCAGCCAGCACATTGAAGGTGAGTTCGGTCATATCCTTTGCCAGGTCGTGCTGAATACCCTGGTTTTCATATTTGGTGACATAATCTTCTGTCACCCGACGCATAGCATCTGCAAATCCGTGGATGTGTTTAGGCGTAAATACAGGAGCCATGGCCTTGCGGGACCGTTTCCAAACCGGATTTTCAGCGGTCAGCAATCCATCCTGCAGGATTGGGCGCAGAACAATCTGGCGGGTTTTCGCTAGTTTGAAAGACTTCGCCTTCTCAACCAGTATGTGCCTTATGAGTTTTGGATCATTTGCAACCAGCAAAGGACCACCAATACCCGACGGGATATACACATAAGGCTCGCGATACGAATGCGCGCCCCATAGTTCAATTGGATTGTTGTACACAATCCAGAACATCTTGAGCAGTCCCGGAGGTTGGGTTCTCGGCACTGGCGCGGGCGGGATAAACGGAGCAGGTGTTGAATCCATGATGTACTAAACATAGGGTTTTGCGGCCAAGGTTTCCATGGTCAAACTGGCGCAGTATAGCCCGACTAGGACCGATCAACATCAGCCTTGGATAGAGTGGCTCAAAAGTTGGAAAGACGGGTAAAAACCCCTATATATAAAGCATAATTTCTATTGCGATTCGCAGGGGCTAATCTCTGCCCTTTCAAGTTAGGCGGCTTATGACCGAAACACCTGAAACTCCAGAAGAAAACAACCTTAATCCGGATGAGTATGGCGCTGATTCCATCAAGGTTCTGAAAGGCCTTGATGCGGTCCGAAAACGGCCGGGCATGTATATCGGTGACACGGATGATGGTTCAGGTCTGCATCACATGGTGTATGAGGTTGTGGACAACGGAATTGACGAAGTTCTTGCTGGTCACGCAGACCGAGTCACCGTGACCCTTAATCCGGATGGTTCTGTAACCGTCACAGACAATGGCCGTGGCATTCCGGTGGATCTGCATCCTGAAGAAGGTATTTCAGCTGCAGAAGTGATCATGACGCAGCTTCATGCAGGCGGTAAGTTTGACCAGAACTCTTACAAGGTATCCGGTGGTCTGCATGGCGTGGGTGTATCTGTGGTGAATGCACTCTCCGTTTCGCTTGATCTGCGCATTGCCCGCGATGGCAAATGGCATGAGGTTTCCTTCACGCACGGGGTGTCTGACGCGCCTCTGAAAGTGACAGGTGATGCGGGGGATTATTCCGGCACAGAAGTCACCTTCATGCCGTCTGCTGAGACTTTCACGATGGTGGAGTTTGATTTCAAGACGCTGGAAAAACGGCTGCGGGAACTGGCTTTCCTAAATTCAGGCACTCGCATCATCCTCACCGACAAGCGCGGTGCTGAAGAAGTTACGGAAGAACTCTACTACGAAGGCGGGTTGGAAGAATTCGTCAAATATCTCGACCGGACCAAGAATGCCCTGATCGAAACGCCCATTTATCTTAAAAGCGAGAAAGACGGCATCACAGTAGAAGTTGCCCTTTGGTGGAACGATTCCTACCATGAAAATGTTCTCTGCTTCACCAATAACATCCCG
Source organism: Rhizobiaceae bacterium (assembly GCA_030065115.1). GTDB lineage: Bacteria > Pseudomonadota > Alphaproteobacteria > Rhizobiales > Rhizobiaceae > JAALLB01. The sequence continues at coordinate 5,399 of JASJDO010000161.1, forward strand.
CAGAGAGACGGCGGCACGCACCTGGCGGGGTTCAGGGGCGCGTTGACCCGTCAGGTCAACGGCTATGCCGAGAGCTCCGGCATGCTCAAGAAAGAAAAGGTTTCGCTCTCGGGTGATGATTGCCGTGAAGGTCTCACCTGTGTCCTTTCCGTCAAGGTTCCAGACCCAAAATTCTCCTCCCAAACCAAAGATAAACTCGTTTCTTCCGAGGTCCGTCCGGTGGTGGAAAGTCTGGTCAATGAGTCGCTCAATGGCTGGCTCGAAGAAAATCCAAACGAAGCCAAAATGGTCATCACCAAGGTAGTTGAAGCAGCGGCAGCCCGCGAAGCTGCTCGCAAGGCCCGCGAGCTGACCCGCCGCAAAGGCGCGTTGGACATTGCCTCCCTGCCCGGCAAACTGGCGGACTGTCAGGAACGCGATCCGGCAAAATCGGAAGTCTTTCTGGTGGAGGGTGACTCGGCCGGCGGATCTGCCAAGCAGGGCCGAAACCGTGCCAATCAGGCCGTGCTACCGCTGCGGGGCAAAATCCTCAATGTGGAGCGCGCACGTTTTGACAAGATGCTCTCCAGTCAGGAGATCGGCACGCTGATCACCGCACTTGGTACCGGCATTGGCAAAGATGAATTCAACATCGAGAAACTGCGTTACCACCGCATCATCATCATGACCGATGCGGATGTGGATGGTGCGCATATTCGCACGCTGCTACTAACCTTTTTCTTCCGTCAAATGCCGGAGCTGATCGAGCAGGGTCATCTCTACATTGCGCAACCGCCACTCTACAAAGTGACACGCGGGAAATCCTCGCAATATCTCAAAGATGAGCAGGCGCTCGAAAACTTCCTGATCGAAGGCGGGCTGGATGAAGCGCGGCTTGAACTCTCAGGCGGTGAAGTCCGCCTAGGTGCAGACCTGCGAAGTGTTGTGGATACGGCGCTTAAGATCAAAACCCTGCTCGGCGGATTGCACACGCGCTACAATCGCGACGTGGTGGAGCAGGCCGCGATCGCAGGCGCGCTTAATCCCGAGATTGTCAGCAATGCGGATCAAGCAGCCCAGGCAGCGAACTATGTGGCGATGCGACTGGATGCGATTTCCGACGAAACAGAGCGCGGATGGCAAGGCACGGTCAGCGAAGACGGCGGGATGATGTTTGAACGTACGGTGCGCGGCGTCAAGGAAGTGGCTTCCGTTGATGCGGCACTCATTGGCTCAGCGGACGCGTTGCGTCTCGACAGTTTTGCTGCAGAACTGCAGGAAACATTTGGCAAGCCACCCGTCTTCCATCGCAAGGACCAAAGCGCCGTCATTTCCGGCCCTCGTGCACTTTTGGAACATGTGTTCGAAGCGGGCCGCAAGGGCATTGCGTTGCAACGCTACAAAGGCCTTGGCGAAATGAACCCGGACCAGCTTTGGGAAACCACACTTGATCCGGATGTGCGCTCGCTTCTGCAAGTGAAAGTGAATGAAGCGGCAGATGCGGATGACCTCTTTACCCGGTTGATGGGCGAAGAGGTGGAGCCGCGCCGCGATTTCATCCAGTCCAACGCGCTCAATGTCGCCAATCTTGATATTTGATGAGGCACGATCCACAGTT
>JASJDO010000162.1 GCA_030065115.1 Rhizobiaceae bacterium
AAAGCAATTGAGCCATCAGTAGGAAAACTTGTTGTCGACTGATGATCGCCAACTTTTAAGTTTCCAAGCTTTATTAAGCGGTCATTCGAAGATTGAGGAGCATGCTGAAAAATGGCTCCTAGCGGAAATTTTCAACACGAGCACTCGTGCTTATTCGGCTCGGGTTACGGAAGCTGCGAAACATCCGGGTTTGGCGTTGTGCAGATGAGCATATGCCACTCGCTCGCTTTCAAAAGCTATGTTGATCGCATCAGCCAAATCTTCACCTTGAACCACAACTGCATCAATCATCATGTGATTGCGATCAAACAAGCGAAGTGAGATAATACGGGACCTTAGAACCTCCGGTACCTCACCAACAGCCAAATGTGCTTGAGATACTCCTTCTCGAACAAAAATTGCATGAGTGGCCTTATAAGGAGAATTCGCTGTCTGATGTTCATAGTTCAAGAGAATTACAGTTTCACCAACCTTGGCATCGGCCATACTCACTCGGCAAGGGGTACCAGGACTTGATTGAACAACTTGGCGGCAGGCATTCATGTTTGCCAAGTCTGTGTCGGAAAGCGTAAATAGGTCAGCAAAGTCCTCCGCTGGCAATGAATGAATTTGAAAGCTCATTTGTAGTTCCTTTCGAGTTTGGAACTTGAATAACTTTAAGCTTTGTGTTCGCGCCACCCGAAACTTGCGCAATTTTCTCAGCTGCCATTCATTCAAAGCACATCGTCGGTCAGTTTGGACTCAATCCAGCCTTCAACATCGTCATCTCAGATGCTAATCAAACCACGGTCGACGGTGCATCTACCAATCTAAACTGCCCGACGCGTTCCTGCCCGACCGCAGTGGGTTCTGGCTCGCAATTGCGGCCGGAATGGCGAGAAAACGAAGTCTTCCTCCAAACCTGTGCACCCTTCCCTCTTCCCCTTGAAATAGCGCGGTCATCATAGTTATCTGCAATTAAGAAACGCAGATGCGCATGAAGGGTAAAATCATGACCCCAATACACTCAAAAATGCTGATCATTGGCTCAGGACCGGCGGGCTACACAGCCGCTATTTACGGCGCGCGCGCTATGTTGGAACCCACGCTTGTGGCCGGCCTCGAACAGGGCGGACAATTGATGATTACGACCGAAGTCGAGAATTATCCCGGCTATGCGGAAGCGGTGCAAGGCCCATGGATGATGGAGCAGATGCTTGAGCAGGCGAAGAATGTCGGCACAAACATCATTAATGATCACATCACGGAGGTTGATCTAGATGTACGCCCGTTCCGCGCAGTGGGGGACTCTGGTCAGGTTTATACAGGCGACACGCTTGTTATCTGCACCGGCGCGAAGGCCAAATGGCTTGGCCTTGAGTCTGAGCAAACCTTCATGGGATTTGGCGTTTCGGCATGTGCCACGTGCGATGGCTTCTTCTATCGCGGCAAAGAGGTGGTGGTCGTCGGTGGTGGCAATACCGCCATCGAAGAGGCTCTCTACCTTGCAAATCTGGCCTCAAAGGTTGTGATCGTGCATCGACGCGATGAATTTCGCGCAGAGAAAATCCTTCAGGAGCGCGTTTTCAAGAAGGAAAACATCGAAATCATGTGGGACAGCGAACTTGCCGAAATTACCGGCGAACAATCGATCCCGCCATCCGTAACCGGTGTAAAAATCCGCAATACGAAAACCGGTGAAATTACCGATCACGCAACCCATGGCGTGTTTGTCGCCATTGGTCACGCGCCGCAAACCGAGCTGTTTGAAGGCAAGTTGAAGAAAAAAGACTCCGGCTATCTTTGGACCGCGCCAGATTCAACATCAACTGAAATTCCAGGCGTTTATGCAGCTGGTGACATTACAGACGATATCTACCGTCAGGCGGTGACGGCCGCCGGAATGGGCTGCATGGCGGCACTCGAAGCGGAGAAATTCCTTGCCGAACAGGAGACCATGAGCGAAGCTGCTGAGTGAGGAATAGAGGCGGCAGGAGGGCCAAATCATGGATTGGGACAAGCTACGCATTTTTCATGCGGTAGCGGAGGCTGGCAGTTTCACACATGCCGGTGAAAAACTTAACCTGAGTCAATCTGCGATTTCGCGCCAGATAAGCGGTCTTGAAGCTGATCTGAAGGTCCCGCTGTTCCATCGTCACGCCCGTGGACTTGTTATGACTGAGCAGGGTGAAACGCTCTATTCAACGGCCCATGACGTTCTCCTTAAGCTGGATGCGGTTCAGGCCAAACTGGTCGATTCTCAAGAGAAACCTGAGGGCAAGCTGAAAGTCACCACGACAGTCGGCCTCGGCACCGGTTGGCTGATCACCCGGATTCACGAATTTCTTGAACTCTATCCGGATGTGCAACTTGATTTGATCCTGAAGGATGAAGAGGTAGATCTGATCAGCCGGGAGGCCGATTGTGCAATCAGATTGCGCCAACCCAAAAACCCTGATCTGGTTCAACGCAGACTGTTCACCGTGCATCTGCATGTTTATGCCTCCCCAAGCTACATCAAGCGTTACGGGCAGCCGGAGACGCTGGACGATTTGAAAAATCACAGATTGATCGCCTATGGCGAAAACGCGCCCAATTATCTTGTTCGGGTAAACTGGCTTCTCAAAGCCGGCATGGAAAACAACAAAATGCGCGAAGCATCCTTTCAGGTGAACAACCTCAGGGCCCTGCGGCGCGTATGTGAAGAAGGCTCCGGCATCGCGGTGCTTCCTGACTATATTGTTGAAGATCGTCACGCATTGGTTCAATTGTTCCCGGATATCGAGGTGCCCGAGTTCGATACTTATTTCTGCTATCCGGGCGAATTGCGAAACAATGCACGGTTGGGCGTTTTCCGGGACTTCTTGCTTTCCAAAGCCCGCCACTGGAAATACTAGGCACCAGACTCAATGCTCGAATGGAGCCTAAGACATGCAGTTCATATCGTTTGACGAAGCCGATTCCTTGCTGACCTGGACAGGTGTTGCAGATGCTATCGAGGCTGGTCATGTGCTGCCAAAAGCTGAAATAGGTGACCTCCTTCTCCAATCCGCTCCTAATGCGCTACTTACCCGCGGTGCCTGGATTGAGGGACTAGGTATGGCGATAAAATCGATGAGCGTTTTTCCTGAGAACACCCAGCTTTCCCCTCAGTTGCCTACGATACAAGGTGGTGTTTTGCTGTTTGAGGGAAAAAATGGTGGCCTAAAAGTCGTGATCGACGGAATCTTGGTTACAAAATGGAAGACTGCAGGCGACTCTGTCCTGGGCGCGCGGCTTCTTGCCAATCCAGAGCCGAAAACACATGTGATGGTTGGCGCTGGAACAGTCGCCGCATCGATCATTGATGCATATCACGCCGTTTTTCCATCGATCAAACGCTTCATCATCTACAATCGAACGAAGGAGCGGGCTGAGGAGTTGGCTGCAACCCTGTCGGAATCCATTTCAGGAATTGAAGTGTATGAAGACCTGCCAGAAGCATGCGCTGAGGCTGACATTCTCACAAGCGCGACCATGACCGTTGATCCCATTTTGCGTGGCGATTGGATGAAACCAGGCACACATATTGATCTGATTGGCGCATTCAAACCAAATATGCGCGAGGCAGACGACGACTTAATCCTCAAATCGTCACTATTTGTGGACTCAAAAGACACAACCTTTGGGCACATTGGCGAGATTGAAATACCGCTTCAGGCCGGTACGATCAGCCACTCCGATGTGTTGGGTGATTTCTATGATCTTTGCTCGGATCGAATCGGACGCCAAAATGAAGAGGAAATCACTTTGTTCAAAAATGGTGGCGGCGCTCATCTTGATTTGATGACCAGTCTCCACATTTTTGACCGATGCAACGTGAAACCGTGACATAAATACAACATTTACTGCCTGCAAATCGAAAAACTTGTGATTTACAGGGAAAACACGCCCAAGTTTTTGCCTTAAATTTGTCAAAAACCGCTTGTCACCCGAGTATGGGACCATGTTGGGTGATTCGGTTTGTTATTTCTCTCCTCCCGGCAAACGAGGAGCCTGACTGTTACCCTTGAAGGTCGAGTGGTTGGTACCTTCAAAATATTTGGCCGGGCTACGTGCCCGGCTCTTTTTCGAAAACCCGTCTTTATCCGACTTTTCTATTTGAACAGCGCTTCGCTCTGCAGATCCGCATAAAGGCTCGCAACCTGTTCGCCATATCCGTTGTAAATCACTGACGGGATACGCTCCCCGGTTTCAAGATCACGTTCGGTTGCCTGGCTCCATCGCGGATGTGGCACTTCAGGATTTACATTGGCCCAGAACCCATATTCCTTTGCCGCAAGTTCTTCCCAGAAACTCACTGGACGCTCATTCGTGAAGCTGATTTTGGTAATCGATTTGATCGACTTAAAGCCATATTTCCATGGAAGTGCGAGGCGCAATGGCGCTCCCATCTGCTTTGGAACCGGCTTGCCATAAGCGCCTGTTACCATGAAGGTCATTTCATTCATGGCTTCTTCAAGGGTAATTGCTTCGACGTAAGGCCATGGATACCAAAACTGTTTCTGGCCCGGTGCAACAGACTCATCCTGGAAGGTTTCGAAACGAACATATTTCGCGTTAGAAGTCGGTTTTGCCAACTTGACCAGATTTGACATCTCAAATCCCGACCAGGGAACAGTCATCGACCAGGCTTCAACGCAACGGAAACGATACAAACGCTCTTCCAGTGGCATTTTCTTGAGAAGGTCATCAATTCCAATGGTAATCGGTTTTTCCACTTCGCCATCAATGAGGATTTCCCAAGGGCGAATCTTCAGTGCCTGAGCCGCTGCATAAATCTGCTTGTGCGAACCAAATTCATAGAAATTGTTATACTTGGTATTGATACGCTCGGGTGTCAGGGTTCTACCCTCACCCAGCGTGTATTTCTTGTTTCGTCGTACCGGATAGAGGGCCGCACTGGGATCTTCTTCACTCGCCATGGCATTGCCTGAAAGCGATAGATTTCCCGCTGTCAACGCGAGTCCACCCAATCCCAAACCCTTCACCATCTCCCGACGGTTTAGAAAAACACTTTCGGATGCTGCTTTGTGATCGGGTAAATCCCAGATTTTCTTGATAAAATTACGCTTGGACGACATGGAAAACTTGCTCCCTGATTTACGGCAAAATATGCCCCTGCAACCATTGCAGAACAATCAACAAGTTTTCACACATATGTTATGGGGATTAACCCAATATTACTGGATTTTCGAAATCCCGTCGGTGCTCAAGCCATTAATCTCATCTTCTGAGGCACACAACGTGGTCATAACTGACCGCAAGCTCGTTGCCGGCCTTGGAGTATCGAGACGTCCACACTGCGAGACACTGACCAGATTACGTGGAATACGGACCGGAAGACTTGATTGACGATCCCGATCAATCAGCGTTGAAGCGCCGCTGCCAAATGCATAGCGAAGACCACCAAAACCACCGACATAATCATCTTCGCCGCCTTCAATTTCGCCAAAGATGCTCCAACCTTCCATGCTGCCATTATCGATCAGATGTTCGAAGGAAAAATTGCCAACATGACCACGTGAGGTGAGCCTGTGTCCGATGGAAACCCGCGTATTGTCTGTCGCGTAATATGAAAGATCCACCTCATCCACGAATTCAGTGAATACATGCTGGCCGAACTGCATGCCGGCGAAGACATCCAAAGACCATTGCCCATCATAGATGGACACCTCGGCACCGACACGACCGGCATGTTCCGGGTCCACATATCCCCAATCGCCGTAAATGCCGATTGCACCACGAGACGGATCACGCCAGAACAGATGCAACGCACCTGCGGCACTGGTGAAATCACCGTCGTAAATGCCAGCACCCAAATCCACCTGCGCACCAAAGTTTTCAGAGAAATAAGGAATTGGTGTCGCTACCGACGCTGTAAACATGGCATTGGAAGCTGAACCCAAAACATTGCGCTGAATGCTTCCACCAAGGATGCTCAATTCAAAATTGATGCCATCAACGGCAGGCTGCTGCTGTGCAACCGGTGTAGGGTTCAACAAATCCGCTGACAAAGAGGACTGGACACCAGCAAAAAGCCCAACGGATGCCAATACAGAAACAATGATTTTCTTCACGCTACTCGCCTGCCACCAAAAAATTTTCCCATGCCATACAACAATTTGCACCGGATTGAAATATATCGGCACAGAAACTTGCGAACATCCTTACTCATAACCCCTTTATTATTGGGTCCGTGATATTTTGGCACCTATCCTACGTCAAACTGGCGCAGAAACGCTGAATCCGTTCGCAGGCTTCCGTCAATTGTTCAGTGGATGTTGCATAGGAAATCCGGAAGTTCGGACCAAGTCCAAACGCACTGCCGTGAACCACTGCAACACCCTCGGCTTCGATCAACTCCGTTACGAAATCCTCATCTGTTTCAATAACCTTGCCGGTCGGTGATGTTTTTCCGAGCAATTCCTTGCACGATGGATAGACGTAAAATGCTCCCTCGGGTTTCGGACAATTGATGCCAGTCGCCTGGTTGAGCATGGAAACCACAAGATCTCTGCGTTCCTGAAACACCTTGCGTCTTTCATCAATGAAATCCTGTGGTCCGTTGAGCGCTTCAACACCTGCCCATTGTGCAATGGAGCAAAGTGCAGAAGTGGATTGCCCCTGAATGAGGATCATTGCCTTGATGAGTTCCGGTGGTCCGGCACAATAGCCCAACCGCCATCCGGTCATTGAATAGGATTTTGAAAGCCCGTTCATGGTAAGTGTGCGGTCATAAAGGCCGGGCTCAACCTGAGCCGGTGTCACATACTCAAACCCGTCATAACACAGATGCTCATACATATCGTCAGTCAAAACCCAGACGTGAGGATGACGCATCAAAACATCGGTCAATTCTTTCAGCTCATCATGATTGTAAGCTGCTCCTGACGGGTTGGACGGAGAATTGA
>JASJDO010000163.1 GCA_030065115.1 Rhizobiaceae bacterium
CTCTTAGTGCATCAATTCTGCCGTAAGCACAGGCAGTTCCGTCAGCCATCAGCGTGGAATAAGATTCTTTCAGAAAATCACAATCCCAGAAATCATCATCATCCAAAAAAGCCAAATAATCACCAACAGCAATGGCCGCACCAAAATTTCGTGCTCTGGAAGGCCCGGCGTAGGGTGCGAGCCTGTATAATTTAACGCGATCCGGCAGCTCGTCTTCCCTGACCAAATCCGTACCGTTATCAACGACGATGATTTCATGTGGAACTAGACTTTGTTCCAATACAGAATTGATGGCTTGGTTCAGAAAATTAATTGGTCGGTTACACGTGGGAATAATTACAGAAATTGTGTTTTCCATAATGCACAAGCCTAGCCTTCCAAAAAGTCAGCCAATTTTTGACCTTCTTCAATGAGTTCAGATACGGAGCGTTCATTTTCACTTACTGCTTTGTCCGTCAAAGCCTTATTCATTTTCCATTGTTTGTATGAATTTCTCAACATCCTGAACTTCATATAAAGAGGGTTATATCGAATTGATCTGCTAATCTTCTGCCTTTTTCTATACTCCTCAAGCGCGCTAATTGAAGATTTTGAAATCTCGTTGTTGGATAGATATTTAGCGGCTTGTTTCAAGCAGGCCCTATACATTTTTTCATGATCAAATGAAGGAAATGATTCATAATGCTCTAATCGAGAAGCGAATTCGTATTCTGCAGAGATCAAATTGAGGAAAAAAAAGTGATCACTAGGCATCAAACGCAAGTTCATCGATTCAGTTTGTTCTTCTTTCACAAGCTTTTCAAAATCACCCGAGGCCTTATTGGGTTTGTTTCTAGTCGCAGCCATACCATTTGAAACTTCCGGCGAATGATCGATCAACAACGGATTTCTGATGTGCACATAGCTTTCGTACCGCGCCAAATAACCGAATAGAAATGAGTAATCCGGACAGATACCGGAAACTGTTGTTCCAACTTCTTGTCTCATTTTTTCAAGGACGGTCTTGGCCACGAAACTGTTCAACAATCTGGGACATGCACCGGTAGGAGTTGCATTTGCAAAATCCATTATGACCGCTTTAGATCGCACCAGCTCTGATTTCACTTCAGGCTCAATATCTTCAGTTAAAGACAATGAAGATCCTGTTTTACGTAATGTGGTATGAGAGTAACTTACGCATTTTGTTCCCGTATCCAGGAATTTGTAAGACTTTTCCAATGTTGTAGGATGCAATGTCATGCGATCCGTTACCACGCCGACATATTTTCCTTTCGCAGCGTCAAGTGCAAAATTCCAATGATTGGTCATATTCAGAGTAGATTTTGGCCTAATTAAGCGAACTGGGAATGTATTTGACACAATCTCAACGATCTTCTGGTTTTTCTCAAACTCACTCGGATCAGAATTATCAGATACAACAAGCTCAAAATCGGAATTGGTTTGCCGGGTAAGAGGCAAGAGCGTTTTTGCCAATTGTTGCGATCTGTTTCTCGTGGGGACAATAATAGAGAAAAGAGGTTGCATGAAAATACCCTCAAAGACTTCCAAAAGGTAACGAGCAAGTCCTATCGAACTCTTTTCAAAAACCCATCAGGACAAACCGTAATCAGAAGTTTGTTTTCCGTTTGCTTGTCGATTTCAAAGTGGTCGTTTGATTTCAACCATTCATGAACTGCTGTTTTCGCGTTATCACCCACACCCCATGGCCGGCCGGGATAGATATCATCCGGCAAGTCCTCGATAATGGTATCAAACACCACACAATAGCTTTCGACCGTGGTGAGATTCGCATAAGCTTCCAGTTCTGCCAGAACATGATCATGGCTATGCATTGAATCGAGGAAGACCAAAACCCGTTCTTTACCCTCTGCAATCTTCTTCACTTGATCTACGATTTGCGGATCGATTGAGGAACCTTCAAACATGGTAATGCGCTTGAACATTGGGTGCTTTTCGATTTCAACACGATTGTGCTCTCGAATATCAATATCGATGCCCACAACGTGAGCATCCGGGTTACCACCGCACGCAGCATTTAACTCGAGCATCGCTGCCGACATGATGAGGGAACCACCGTGGGCGATACCGGTCTCAACGATCAAATCCGGCTGGGTTGCATAGATGAGTTCTTGCACCGCTACCATATCCTGCGGATACTGGATAATAGGGCGCCCGAGGAACGAAAAATTATAGCAATATTTTGGTGCTGTCGCGGCTTCTACAAATTGTGACGCAGACTTAACCAGCGCTTCGTTTTGGCTGTTCTCGACAATTCGATCAGCCACTTCTTTTTGAAAATCAGACACAAAAAACTCCGTGATACGTAGCTTATCCAAATCAATTGGATATCAAAATTTGCAAATCCCTATCACGAAGGCTTATGGCCGTATACAGATGGCAAACATATTTTGGTTGGGTAACAGAAAAAAATCGGACAAACACTTTTTCTGAATATATGTAGAACAAACAATGCGTCCCTATCGCCAACAGCAAGATATGTAATTTGGAGCCTAATTGTAGAATGAATATCAAATTCTCGATAGGCAAATTGCGTCGCAATAGACCCTATGGAATATGGGAAAACGTCTACTTTCACCATATCGGAAAGACTGCCGGGACGAGCTTTACACGATTGCTGAATTCAAAATTCCATCGCTCGACGATTTTCCCTAATTCAGGTCCTTCAAGAAACATCCTTCACGAACGCATGGAAAACTACCAATTTTTCAGCGGTCACTTTCCTTTTGTATTCACCAAATTACTTCCGCAACCCACATTGAGTTTTACGGTTTTGAGAGAACCCAAAGAGGTTGTGCTATCTGCATATAACCATCTTCATCGATTGGGCGGCAAACACATTTCGTTTCATCACAGAATAGGTCGGCCCTTGGAAAACTTTGATGATTTTCTAAGCGATAGAATACTACGTAACTACAATACCAATCCCCAAACTTACTCCTTAGGCAGCGAATTGACCCTTCAACAGTTTTTTCGCGAAGTTGCTAAAATACCAACATGTGATTGGAACTCGCCAGATTCTCCGAGTGTACATAGCCAATGCAATTTGATGTATGGGTCTGTCGGATCAAACAAACACGACCCGTCACTTCTGAAGAACGCTCTTTATCGGATTGATAATGAAATAACACTGTGTGGGACAGTCGAACGAAGCGATGAACTCATTCGTGATTTGGAACACGCATTAGGCGAACCGTTCGAACAAAAATTATCACATTCGAACGTGTCTAATGAAGGCAGTCTTTCAATCTCCGACTTGTCACCAGCTCAATTGTCTGAACTCGAAAACATGACAGAATTAGATCAACGCCTCTTCGAAGCAGCAAATCAGCGCTTGGATACAGCATAAGCCAATGCATTTGCAAAACCCCTCAATGACATAGAAGCTTCTGTACAGAAACTGGAATGACGTGAATTGTGGTTACCCCTTGAATTTCTCCTCAATCCTTGCTCAAAAGCGCTAATGCATCCGCCGGAGCGCTTTACTGTCTGTTGAGAAACTACCCCTGTCTGCCTTTATCATTTGCTTGAATGAAGAAGAATATCTCGCCAACTGCATTGAGAGCCTGACGCTTTGCAGCGAGATTATCATCGTGGATTCAGGGTCCACAGACGGCACGATTGAACTCATTGAAAAATATGTGCAAGACGGCTGGCCTATCCGCTTCATGCACAATGACTGGCCGGGATATGCAGCGCAAAAACAATTCGCATTGGAACAATGTAACGAGCCATGGTGTCTGAGCATCGATTCCGATGAACGGCTCGATGACGCGTTGATCGAACTCTTGCCCAAACTGCTTGAAGCGCCAGACGAAATCGTTGGGTGGCGAATTGCGAGACGCCCCTTTCTGATTGGCCATGGTTACACGAAATCATGGGCACATGAACGCAGAAACCTGCGCCTGATCCGAAAGGGCCGCGGCGCGTTTGATCTAAATCTGAAGGTCCACGAGGGAATAGTGCCGGATGGTGAAGTCAGGGATGCAAAAAAGGGCAGCCTCCTCCACTTCCGCCCCCTTCCGCTTGAAGAGCAAATTCTCAAGGAAAACAAATATTCATCGCTGAAAGTGGATATGCGTCGCGAAGCAGGTAAAATGCCCAGCATCTTGAAACTCTTGTTCAATCCACCTGTCTATTTCCTGCGTCTTTATTTCAAGACCGGGTTGTGGTCAGCAGGTGTCCCCGGTTTCATTCAGGCGATGACCGGAGCAGTATACTCTTTTCTGACCGAAGCGAAGATGTTCGAAAAACGGGCCATGGAAAAACCGATGGTCGATGATCTCGACAAGGGAAGCAGATCATGAAGGTCGCACATTTTCATTTTGGCAAGGAAGGCGGGGCCGAGCGTTTTTTTGTACACTTGGTGAACTCACTGCATGAGCGCGAAATCGAACAAATTTCGGTCATTCGTCCAAACCGTTTGTGGCGAAACGATATCGCCGGCGCTTCCAAACTGATTGAGAGCAATTTCCGAAATCTCTCACCAGACCGTTTGCTCCTGCCGCTCAAAGTCAAGCGCCTTGCAAACGAGTGGGAGCCGGACGCACTCTTTGCCTGGATGCCACGCGCTTGTCGCCTGATGCCGGACTATCGCAAATGTATTCGAATTGCGCGTCTCGGCGATTATCCGCTGCGTCTGGACTATTTCAAGAACATCGACGTGCTGGTTTGCAACACTCCTGGAATTGCTGAACATGTTCGCAACATGGGCTGGGACCGGGGCGTGGAGATGATTTCCAACTTTACCTATGCTGAACCAGCAACACCGGTTTCCCGGGCTGAAGTTGACACACCGGAAGACGCATTTGTGGTCACTTCCATGGGCCGCTTCGTTCCCCGCAAAGGGTTTGATGTCTTGATCCGGGCAATGTCTCTTAGTCCAGACATGTATCTATGGATTGCAGGCGACGGCGAAGAAGCTGAAAACCTGAAAAACCTTGCAACCAAACTCGGCGTCATGGACCGCATCCGCTTTCTCGGCTGGAAAGCGAACCCAAACAATTATGTCGCCGCAAGTGACGTTTTTGCTGCCGCCTCAAGTCACGAACCATTGGGCAACATCGTGCTTGAAGCCTGGGCGCAAAAGATACCTGTGGTTTCCACCCTGTCAGAAGGTCCAAGCTGGTTCATGACGCATGAACAGGATGGTTTGATGGTAGAAATCGGCGATGCTGACGGTTTCGCCGCTGCATTTGAGCGCTTGCGTTCCGAGCAAGGCCTTGGAGAAAAACTTGTTGAAGGCGGGCTGAAGACACTGGATGAAAAGTTCTCCAAGCGCGTGATCACCGATGCTTACATCGACCTCTTCAAGCGCAAACCATAAGCGACGAAGACAGTGACGCACCCGAACCTAAAATCACTTGATGTAATCGCGCCAAATCTCAATCGGCGACTATCCGGCGTCACGTCAACCATTGTGCGTTTGGTTCCGCTGCAAACTGAGAAAATCGGCATTGCATCTTTCGGCGTGGGACTACCTGACCAAGTTCCCCGCGTGTCCCTGATGCAATTACTCACCATGGGTTGGCGCAAAAAGCCGCGTGTCTGGCATGCACGGCGCAACGTCGAAATGCTGCTGGGAATTTTCCTGAAATACTTTTTTCGGCACAATTACAAACTGCTGTTCACGTCTGCTTCGCAACGCAAACATTCCAAATACACGAAGTTTTTGATCAACCGGATGGATCACATCATTGCAACATCCAATGCGGGTGCGGCCTATCTGGAACATGATGCTGATGTGGTTTATCACGGCATCGACACCGTTGGGTTTTCACCAACAGCTGACAAACAGGTCCTGAAGGAAAAGCTGGGCTTGCCTACTGAACGGTTGATTGGATGTTTCGGCCGCATCAGGCACCAAAAAGGAACCGATGCATTTATTGACACCATGATCGATCTATTGCCCAAAAACCCGGGTTGGAAGGCACTCATTCTGGGTCGTGCGACAGAGCAGCATCAAGGTTTTCTGTCCGAACAAAAGAAAAAAATCGCCGATGCAGATCTGTCAGGTTCCATTATTTTTGCTGGCGAAGTGCCAGTGGATGAAATTGCAGACTATTACCGGGTTTTGGACTTGTTCATTGCGCCACAACGCTGGGAAGGATTTGGGCTTACACCTCTGGAAGCAATGGCCTGCGGCGTGCCCGTTGTCGCGACGACTGTTGGCGCATTCCCCGAAATCGTGGTCGAGAACGAAACAGGACATCTGATTCCGCCCGGCGATATACCGGCGATGATCAACACCACGTCAGAGTTGCTTTCAAGCGATCCGACAATCCAACAGTTCTCCAACAACGCCCGACAGCATATGGTCGACAATTTTGACTTGTCTGTTGAAGCGGATCGATTGATTGAGATTTACCGGCAGATGTTAACAGGTAAAAAACACTGAAGCATATTCTGGATTTCTCCCCGTATCATGAGCGGTAATTGCGCACTAGTTGGACAGGGTGTGAATATCCGGTGAGCGGACGAAGCGGCCTTCTATCTCCGACTTATTAATGTCAGCATACGAGATAAAGCACTTTGGTCAGGGGTCACAAAGACTGGCACTAGATTATCATATATACACTTTCAGTTTTGGATAATTATGGTCAGGCTGATATCAAAATTGAATCTGAAGCTTCCCTGGAATACTCACAAGATAGTATTATGCTATAATATTCCCTATGACATATCGTAGAAAAGATACCAATCTGCTCAGTCAATGGCGAACGAAGAATGCGATGGCACTCAATATTCTGGGTATCCCTGAGGAAATTATTGCCGACCATGTACGTTTTATAAACGCTATTGAGGAAGGCGAAGACGCGGGAACCAATTGGCACTCTGGATGGGT
>JASJDO010000026.1 GCA_030065115.1 Rhizobiaceae bacterium
CAATCGAGATTTGGCACGCAGAACATTTCGACAAACCGGTCCTCTACGGCATAGAGAAAGACCTGACCAAAAGACACCGTATTGCAGATACAGACCGGCTCCCTAAAGTTCTCGGCTCTGACTACACGCGATCCGATCCAATGCTTTGGGTAGAAGGTGTTGACTGTTTTACAAACGAAAGAGCGCTGGTTCCCTATGAAATGGTTCATGCCGACTACACCCATCCCGGCCCACCCATCCATAGTGTTTTTCATGCCAGCACCAACGGACTTGCCTCTGGAAATCACAGGTTGGAAGCAATCTGCCACGCGATTACGGAATTGATGGAACGCGATGCGTTGACCTTGTGGCATCAACTGACTTCAAGAGAAAAATCCGCGACGCGACTTGATGTGTCGACAATTGATAATCCGCAATCCCAGGAACTCCTGAAAAAATTGGAGACTGCTGGTTTGGAATGTGGTCTTTGGGACGTTACGTCAGATATTGACGTTCCTTGCGTATTGGCCCTGATCAGGGAAACGGATGGCGCGACCGGGCATCTTGGCCTTGGTTCCGGCTGCCATCTTGACAGAAGTGTAGCGACACGACGCGCATTGACCGAAGCTGCACAAACCAGATTGAACTATATCAGTGGTGCACGGGACGATCTTCATCTGTCCGAGTATTCTCTGGAAGGACTTGCTGAAAAACTGGCGTTTGCCGATGAACTATTCGATCTCAACACTTCATTCAAAACTTTCCACGGCTTGCCCAGTAATACATTCTCATCGCTGGAACAGGATTTGGATCATTTACTCTCCAGCCTTTCCGCGGTGGGTATCAAGGAAGCGATTGCTGTCGAGCTGACCAGGCCTGAAGTGGGTGTTGATGTGATCCGCATGGTGATACCGGGACTTGAATCGCCACATGATGATGAAACCTATCAGCCAGGTGAACGGGCGGGAGCATTGCAAAATGGCAGGTGATATTATCGCTTTTGCAGGCCCATCCATTGCGGGCATTGAGTTGGATGCGTTTCAGCAAATTGAGTTTCGCGCCCCCTGCCGGCAAGGGGATATATTTCTTGCCACACGTGAGACGCCCTCTGTCATTGCGATCATAGACGGATATTTTGAGGGACAGCCATCTGTCTGGCATAAGGAAATTCTGCATGCACTCCACGAAGGCATTCATGTTCTCGGCGCTTCGAGCATGGGCGCATTGAGGGCGGCAGAAGTACATACTTTCGGAATGCGCGGGGTCGGTGAAGTCTTCAAGGCATACAGGGATGGTGTAGTTGAGGATGATGATGAAGTTGCCTTGGTCCATGGGCC
This sequence comes from Rhizobiaceae bacterium, assembly GCA_030065115.1. Taxonomy (GTDB): domain Bacteria; phylum Pseudomonadota; class Alphaproteobacteria; order Rhizobiales; family Rhizobiaceae; genus JAALLB01. Next base: position 1,317 of record JASJDO010000026.1, read on the forward strand.
CGAAGAACTTGGATATCCTGCTTTGAGTGAACCGATGATCAATGTGCGTGCAACCTGCTCTTTCGCAATAGAACAGGACATTTTGTCTGCGCGGGACGCTGAGTTGGTTTGTGAAACTGCCAAATCAACCTTCTACAAAGAACGGACTTGGGACACGATTATTCAGGCCTTGGATGTTTCTGCACTAGAGGATTTTGATCTTGCTACGTTCGCCCATTGGCTTTCTGAAAATGCGTTGGATCAGAAGAGAATAGACGCGCTTGAATTGCTGGAAATTCTGCAGCATGGAGAGTTCTCCACACGGTTTGTTCCCGAATTTGAGTTTGTTGTGACAGAATTCTGGCAACGATGTACGGCTGTTTGGTTGTCACAAAATGTGTCAGCGCAAACAATGGCTGAAAATCCGGATGCTGGTGGTTATCGCCTGTTTGACTGATTGCCTCGACACGCTTCTTGTAATCCATTGTTTTTCAGATAAGAATTATCCTCAAGGGGCAGAAGCTGGATGAGCTGATGCAAGGTACACGTTTTAAACTTTTTCCGCAGCCGCGATTTCTGGAAGAATACGCGGAGCCTGAGATTGTAATGGTTTCGTCTCCTGCGGGGAGCCTTGAGCCCGGTCCTGCCGACGATCGCATGTACACAATCTACCCTATTGGAAAACCGCAACCCTATGGAATTTCGCCAGACGGTGATGATGCGCTTGCCCCACCATGGACCGGAGAGGTCCATCCGCTTGCGATGCCAGACGAAGAGGGGCATTTCGACTATCTGGAACCAGGAACCGAGCAGTTTGAAGCAGCTCATTTGTTTGGGACCATACGCTTTGTACTTGATATCTGGGAAGGGTATTTTGGCCGCAAAATTCCTTGGCATGGGGCGTCCCATTATGAGCGTCAGGAACTCACGATTTTACCCACCCTAGACAATGCCTATTCCGGCTTTGGCTTTATCGAAATGGGTGGCGACTTCAAACATGGTGGCTACAAACCCTTCAGCCTGAATTTCGATGTTATTGCCCATGAAGTAGGGCATGCGATTATTTATTCAGAAGTCGGTGTGCCTGATCCAGGTACCCCGGTTGGAGAGTATTTTGGATTTCATGAGAGTGCTGCAGATCTGGTGGCGCTTGTGTCGTCGCTTCATTTCAACACTTTGGTGGATCACCTGCTCGAAAACACCCGCGGCAATCTGTACATGCTCAATGCCATCAATCGGATGGCAGAACTCTCTGGCAACAAACAAATTCGAATAGCCGCGAATGACAAGCGTTTGTCGGATTATGCAGATGGCTGGATCAAGGAACACAAGCTTTCCCAGCCGCTTACAGGAGCCTTCTTTGATATCCTGGTAGACATATTTCACGAATGTTTGGTGGACCGGGAGTGTATTTCTCCCGAGATGGAAGACCTGTCTGACAAGCTTCTCGCAACACCTGATTATGCTCCAATCATGCAGGAGCTGTTTGACGAAGCCTATGTTGCCAAACCGGTTGAATTCAAAGACGCCCTTTTGGAAGCAAGGGATATTCTGGGAACTTATTTAGCGGATACCTGGCGATTGCTCGACCGGAACGAACTGGATTTTGTTCATGTTGCCCGAACTTTTGAAGCAGTCGAGCAGCATCATACAGGCGGCCGCTTTCAGAAAATCATTCGTGGCAATTTTGATATTCGCGATATTGGTTGGGTTGAAATAGGGCCGCAGCTCGCGCCGTTGCAAAAGGACAGTCACGCAAATTCCGTGAGAACGCTTATGCCGCTGGACTAAAAGAAGATTCTTGGATAATCTATTCGTAGGGGCGAGTATTATTTTTATGGGGGACATATGTCCGAAACACTCAGCACTCACTCTAGCGTGGTCCTTTTTGGCAAAATCGTCGAGGACCTGAAAGTAATTCCGGAAAAGAAATCTGGTGTTAAGGCATCAGACGCTCCCGCATTCGCTCGCATTTATGGCTTCAGTTTTGGAGGCGCTTATTCTTCGATGGCAGCGCCGACATTAATGTTGGTACATGGCCCTGGCATACCGGCCATAAAAGCTGAAGTTGCTGGTCCGGGTCTGGATGACGATGATCCCTTTTACAAGTCACTTAAAGTTTGGGCTTATGACCAGTCTGATGATTCAACCATGCTGGATGTTTCCTCGGGAACCATTGAGCAATTATTGTTGAATGATCCTGGGTATGATGGACCTCGCGTTTCTGGCGCAAAGGTCTCTGGTGCAAAGGTGGCTGGTGCTAAAGTTGCAGGTGCAAAAGTCTCTGGTGCCAAGGTTGCGGGTGCAAAAGTTTCAGGTGCCAAACTTTCAGGGGCTCGGGTATCCGGTGCTAAACTTTCTGGCGCTCGGGGCGACGCTAGCGACTAAGTCCGCTTCATCAATATTTAGAGTGCTTCACGGGCAGGCATAATTTACAAGCCTGCCCTTCTTAATCCTTCGATAAAGTGTTCAGTGTCCTGATCATGAAAGTCAGGCAAAATCGATGCCCAGTGATCCAGATTGAAATTTGGATGCGCTTTCATAATTAGCGCCGCCTGCTGTTTGGCTTCATCCGTTTTTCCCAACATGCCATAGGAAGCTGCGAGTATCCGGCGCCCTTCCGTAGGGTTCTGCATGGTTTTGATGGTGGCGATCGCCTTGTCATATTCCTTGAGATTGTAATATGCACCGCCCAGATGCCAGACATACTGGTCTGGATAAAACGGGTTTAGACGCATGGCTTTTTCAAGAAGAGCAATTGCTTCTTCCGAGCGCCCGCAATGGGCAAGCGCATCGGCCATGTCTGACATCAAATCTGCGTCGTTTGGATTTAGTTGCTGTGCCCGCTCATATGCGCTGATAGCGGCTTCATATTCTTTTCGATAAAGGTGAGAAAAGCCAAGCTCCCCAAACCCTCGTGCATCCTGAGTGTCAATATTGATTGCATTTTGTGCCAGATCGAGTGCGTTGTCCAAAGCCTTTTCCCGATCAGCTACCCAATTGTAGCGCCAGTCAAGATTTAGCGTTCTAGACTTTGCAGCAAAGGCACGCGCATATTTCGGGTCGCTGCCAAGCGCCGATTCATACAAGGATCTTGCACGACTGACACCATCGCGTGTGTAACTGAGAATATATTTTTGCCCCTGCAGCACGAAACCATATGCCGCCATATTGGCAGGCGGCAGTTGACGAAGGCGTTCGATTTCAGAGGTTTCGATCTTTGCAGCGGTTGCCGACACAATCGTCTGTGTAATTTCATCTTGAAGGTCAAACAGATCATCAAAATTACGATTATATTGTTCTCCCCAAATCGTACGGTCCCGGATCACATCCACCAATTGGATTGTAATTCTTATGCGGGTACCCGCCATACGAACCGAGCCATTGACGACGTACCGCACTCCCAATTCATTGGCAGCTTCTTTTGGCGTAATTTGACGATCAACATAAACATAAGCCGAACCGCGTGAGATTACGAAAAACTGCTGGAAACGTGAAAGACTGGTCGTAATGTCTTCCGTCAATCCATCGGCAAACCAACTATTGCCTTGATCACTTCCCTGAAACGTAAAGGGCAGGACCACGATGGATTGATCGATGATTGGGTCTCCCTTAAAGCTCGTTTGTTCATTGCGTTCCCTGCGTCCACCCGCAGTCATTGCAGCACTGGTTGGGTCTTCGTGTACCTGGAAAACCTCGACCTCATCCTTGATGTTTTTAAATTTCTGCGCCCCAAGATACTCGTAACCAACGGTCATCTTGTTGGCGATGCTGTCATACACCGGCCCCGAAATGCAGATGCGGCCAGGTGAAGCAAACGACTCGATACGAGCTGCAATGTTGATGCTTTCTCCGGTGAGTTCCTTTTCTCCAAAAAGAACATCACCAATATTGACGCCGAAGCGGAATACGATTTGTTTGCTCTCGGGCACATTTTCGTTAAGCGAAGAAATGGTTTTCTGGATCGCAAGCGCGAATCCCACAGCATCCACCGCACTGTCAAACAGCATAAAGACACCATCGCCCGCCGTGCTAACAATCTCTCCCGAGTAGTCACCAACCAGTTTTTCAAACGCATCCACTCGCTGCTTCACAGCAACGGTGGTTTCAACCTCATCTTCCCCCATCATACGGCTGTAGTTGACTACATCAGCAAAAATGATTGCCGATAGTCTACGTTTGAGCCCTTTGTTTGCCAGCGTCGTCATTTCAGTTTCAATCGTGTAGCAATTCTTTCTTATATCATTTCAAACTGGGAGGATCTGAATTTCTCAGCCACTTTGGGTCGTATTTTCACCCATTCAGACTTCAACAATCCGACAAGTATTGTGTCGTAGTATTTGCCTTCCGCAAACCAGCCTTCCCGAATACGCCCCTCTTCCACAAATCCGTGTCTTTTGATGATCGTGCTGGTTGCGACATTGTCATCACGATACATGGTCGAGACACGATTAAGTCGCAGCGTATCAAATGCCATGTCCAAAAGCGTTAACATCATTGCCGACGCCAGTCCCTTACCACGAAATTCTTTGTTTACAAACAAGGGGATGACAGCGTCGCCATGAATATAATTGATCTTTTGCAGACCACACATACCAATTGCTTCACCCTTCTGGGTCTCCGCCATGTACCAGATTGCGACCGGGGGTTCGCGATGTTGGAGGATGCTTTTCCAACTTTCTTCAACAAATGTCTGACCTACGGCAACTGGTAAACTTTGGTCAAACAAAGCAACATCGCCGAAATCTGCAAACCAATCGGCAATCTGGGAAATATCTTCTGGGCCTAAGGGCCGGAAATTAATCAATATTTTGCTCATAGGTTCATTTTTTAACTGTTCCACACGACGTCACGATATGGCTTCCATGGGTAAAAGGGAAGGGGAAGTGTCACTCAGGATTAACCGCCCATGAGCGAAAATCACGATGAAATCACTTCGATGTTGATAATCGTCAATTCACTTTCTGTGACAGATTACACAGAATTGCCGCAAATGCGTTTCTATATTTGAATCGTAGCGGAACAGTAATGCGTAAGAAGTCCGCACAAAAGACAGGCGTCAATCGGGAGAGAAGGCATGACCAAGGGTTGTGACTACAAGATATTTGGATCAGACGAGCGTTTTGCGGACCGTGCGGTTGTTCGCATCAATGCAGCCGGTTTGAAATCATCTCCAGAAAACCAGAACCGGACTTTTGTTCCATTCGCGGGATTTGACGGCCAGCAGCTTGCAGGCACTGGCGCTCTGGTATGGGAAGGCGAACTTCTTAGCGAGCGTCTTCACTAGGTTTTATCAAGCTCAGACAATCTTCAGAACATTTTCAAGGAAGCCATCCAGATCATCGGTCTGGTGGTCGATGTATGGCTCATTTGCCTCTACGTGTTCCCACGCTTCAACGACATAATTTGCGGATTGTTGCGGTGTGATCAACACCGTCATCATGCCATTTGCCTTGGCAGGTTCGAGGTTTCTCGGCAGGTCTTCAAACATGGCCGCCGAAGAAGCATTCACGTTATGATCGGCGAGAAACTTGGCAAAAGGTTCCGGATGCGGTTTGGGTTCGAAGTCTGACGCTACGATATCAAAAATACTCTCAAATATGCTGTGATCCACATCCATTGCTTCGAGCGTATCCTGAGCATGTTTCACCGATCCGTTGGTGTATATTAGTTTCCGGCCAGGCAGTGCCGACAACATCTCCGCAAGCTTCGGATTTTTGGGTAAGGGCGAATAGTCGATATTGTGAACTTCACCCAGGAAGTCATGCGGGTCAATACCGTGTGTTTCCATAAGGCCACGCAAAGTAGTGCCATAATCTCGATACAGGTCTTTCTGTAGTTTCCTGGCCTCCGTTCGTTCCAGCCCGGTTAGGTTGGAGACATATCCTGTCATCAACACGTCAATCTGAGAGAAAAGATCGCAGTGGCGGGGATAAAGCGTATTATCAAGGTCAAAGACCCAAGTATCGATTGTCTTGAAATGTTCCATGCGCTGCCTTTGCCACGATTCTTGACCTTTTGCGAGTGCTGATGCACGAGAGCTATATGGAGCTCTGGGTCATCATCACAATTGCTGCAGCGTTTTTTCAAAACATTCGCTCTGCAGTGCAAAAATATCTCAAAGGCCGGATGAGTACGACCGGTGCAACATTTGTTCGATTTGGGTTCGGGATACCCTTCGCGCTTTTGTATTTCGGTATTTTTCTTAATTGGACTGGGGGTGATGTGCCTTCCGTTCGCGATGGTTTCTGGACATGGGCTGCCATCGCTGGCGTTGCTCAAATCATTGCCACGTTTCTGCTGTTGCAGACCTTTTCCTATCGAAACTTCACCGTCGGCACCGCTTATTCACGGACCGAGCCTGCACAAACAGCGCTGTTTGCACTTGTTCTGATTGGCGAAAAAATCTCGGTCGGAGGCATTATGGCGATCGCCGTCAGCATTGCAGGTGTAATGTTGATTTCAGTGGCGCGAACCGAGATCACTTTGAAAACCCTAGTCACATCGCTGGCAAGCCCACCGGCCTTGTTGGGCCTGGGGTCAGGGACTTTGTTTGGTCTTGCCGCGGTGGGGTATCGTGAGGCTGCACTTTCGGTTGAACACGATCTTTCCTTCATGCGTGGGGCAATGACACTGTCTTATGCAATTATTCTGCAAACCATCATCATGCTTGCCTGGATTATCGCAAAAGAGCGCGAGCAATTGGCTCAGATTGCGAAAGCCTGGAGGCCAGCCTTGTTGGTAGGTTTCGTCGGTGCAACCGCGTCATTCGGCTGGTTTACTGCATTTACGCTGCAGCAGGCAGCACTCGTTAAGGTGGTGGCCCAGGTCGAGATGCTGTTTACCTTCGCGTCCTCTGTGTTTTTCTTCAAGGAGAAAATAAATACGCCTGAAATCATTGGCTGTGTGTTGATCACAGCCGGGATCATGCTTTTGTTCCTAATGGGCTAGTCGCCGCTAAAGCGTAATCAGCGTACCGGCACCGTGCTCGGTAAAGAGTTCGAGCAGAACCGCATGAGGTTTCTTTCCGTTAACAATCACCACGCCTTCAACACCTTCCATATCGTCACCAAGGGCTTCGATGCAGGTTTCGACTTTCGGGATCATGCCGCCATTGATGGTGCCATCTGCGATCAGGGAGCGCGCCTCTGCTTCTGAGAGTTCCTTGATCAGAGCCTTGTCATTGTCTAACACACCCTCGACATCGGTCAGGAACAAGAGGCGTTTTGCATCAAGCGCACGCGCAAGCGCACCGGCAAACGTGTCTGCGTTGACATTGTAAGTCTTCCCGTCTTTGCCAAAACACACAGGCGCGACGACTGGAATAAGGCCGGCTTCAATCACGAGATCCAGAACCGTTGAATCGACTTCCTTCGGTTCGCCTACAAAACCCAAATCAATGATGCGTTCAATGTTTGAGTTTTCATCGACCTTGGTCTTGCGCGCTTTTTCAACCAGCACCATGCCGCCATCCTTGCCGCAAAGTCCGATTGCGCGCGCGCCTTCTGCATTGATGGAAGCAACAATCTGCTTGTTGATGGAGCCTGCAAGAACCATCTCCACCACTTCAACCGTTTGTGCGTCAGTTACCCGCAATCCGTCCTTGAACTCGGATTCAATATTGAGACGCTTCAGCATGTCACCAATTTGTGGCCCGCCGCCATGGACGATCACCGGGTGGACACCAGATTGCTTCAGCAGGGCCACGTCACGGCAAAAGGCTTTTCCGAGATCTTCATCCCCCATGGCATGCCCACCATATTTGATGACAACGGTGCGGCCAGCATATCGCTGCATGTAGGGAAGAGCTTGGGAGAGGATTTCTGCCTCTGCGAGGCCCTTGGATGCGTCTTTGTCTGCCATGATTAATCCATTGAAGTGTTGGACTTTCTCATAACTGAGAAGATTTCGCTCGGCAATCTCAAATCAGAGTTGCAATCTCTGCACGGAGCTCAGCAATCCCCTTGTTCTTCTCAGAGGATGTAGCAATCAAGGTCGGGAACGCTGCCGCCCGTTTGGCGATCTTCGCGAGCGTTTCTTCTTCCAGCTTTTCTAGCGCTGGCGGCTTTATCTTGTCCGATTTGGTTAGAACGATCTGGTATGACACCGCCGCCTTGTCGAGAAGGTCCAGTACTTCTTCATCGTTTTTCTTGATGCCGTGGCGACTGTCTATCAACACAAAAACGCGCCGCAGGGTGGAACGTCCGCGTAAATAGCTGAACACCAATCGCGTCCAAGCCTCGACTTGGGATTTTGGCGCTTTAGCATAGCCATAGCCGGGCATGTCAACAATCGCCAGATCAGGGATGTCTGCACTTCCTTCAGGAATAAAATAGTTGAGTTCTTGTGTGCGTCCCGGCGTGTTCGATGTCCGTGCCAGTCCTTTCTGATTGACCAGCGCATTGATCAAGGAAGATTTACCCACATTCGACCGGCCCGCAAAGGATATCTCCACTGGTCCTTCAGGTGGCAGAAACTTCATTGAAGGGACACCCTTGATGAATTCCCATTTGCGCGCAAACAAAAGCCGCCCTTGCTCAAGAGCGGCTTTGCTGATTTCGGCCTCGTCAGACATTAGTTCTCTTTGGGTTTGCGGGAGAACATCGCTTTCAGATTGTCGATCAACTCTATTTTGGTGCCATGACGCTTCATGATGAAGCCCTGTTGCAGGATTGAAAGGAAGTTGTTCCACGCCCAGTAGACAACAAGACCAGCGGGGAACGTCGCCAGCAAGAAAGTGAATAACAACGGCATCCATTTGAATAGCATGGCTTGCGTTGGGTCCGGCGGGGCTGGGTTCATCTGCATCTGGACGAACATGGTGACGCCCATGATGATCGGCCAAATACCAACTAATAGGAAACCTCCCACTTCAAACGGCAAAAGTCCAAACAGGTTAAAGATCGATGTCGGATCAGGAGCTGCCAGATCCTGCACCCAGCCAAAGAAAGGAGCCTGACGCATTTCGATGGTTACATACAACACCTTGTACAGCGCGAAAAATACAGGAATCTGAATCAGGATCGGCCAGCAACCGGCAGCCGGGTTGATCTTCTCTTTCTTGTAAAGCGCCATGATTTCCTGCTGTTGCTTCATCCGGTCATCACCAAAACGTTCCCGGATTTGCATCATCTCAGGTTGAACCTTTTTCATCTTCGCCATGGATGCGTATGACATATTGGCAAGTGGCAGGAAGATCAGTTTGATAATGACAGTTGCAATCAGAATGGCGACACCGAAATTACCGAAAATCGCGAAGATCTGATTGAGCAACCAGAATAGCGGCTTGGTGATGAAGTGGAACCAGCCCCAGTCAATCATCAACTCAAACTTTAGAATGTTCAGGTCAGCTTCATATCCGTCGATGATGTCTGACTTTTTTGCCCCTGCAAAAAGACGTTGTTCGATATCAACGGACGCGCCAGCAGCGATGTTTTGTTGTTCGCCAATGTAGTCGGCCTGATAAAGCGGGATGCCATTGTCGAAATAGGCAAATCTTGGCTTAAACGTGCTTTGCGGGATGAGCGCGGTAGCCCAATATTTGTCGGTGATGCCAATCCAGCCACCATCGACGCGACCGCTGTCGATTTGTGAGGCTTCTTCAACATCTGTATAGTCGATTTCCTGCAGTCCCTCTTCGCCAAAGAAGCCGATCAGACCTTCATGCAAGACGAAGATATTCTCGGTCTGAGGCTTGGTGAACCGCGCGATACGTCCATAAGGTGTAATTTGGATATCTGACCCGGTGTTGTTGATTACCGTGTCAGTGACGGTGAACATATATTGCTCATCAAGCGCAATCGTACGTTCGAACTTAATGCCCTGCGGGTTGCTCCAATCAAGCGTGATGCTTCCGCCACCCCTCAACGTGTCGCTGGATGCATTCCAAACCGTTTTTGGTCCCGGCAAATCGCCCAAATCCTTGTTGGGTGTAAACCCAAATTCGGCAAAATAGGCATCCCGCGTGCCGCTTGGATGCAGCAACTCGATCAGTGGGCTGTTGTCGTCGATGGTCTCGCGGTACTGGTTGAGCTTCAACTCGTCAAACCGCGCACCTTTGAGGTTGATTGAGCCTGAAAGCAATTCGGAATTGATTGTCACGCGGGGATTCGCTGAAAGCGCTTCTTCGCGCGTTGTGACCTGGCCATTGTTTCCAGACTGGGGAGCAGATGCATTGTCATCTGATTGCGGAAGTGTAACATCTTCGCTTGCTGCATTCTCAGTTTGTGCAGCTTCGCGTTGCTGAGCGATTTCCGCCGCTCTGCGCTCTTCTTCAATTTTTGGTCCAATATAAAAGAATTGCCATACAAGCAGAACTGCGATCGACAGGACGACGGCCAAAACGGTGTTGCGATTATTGTTCTCCATGGAGGAACCCTTGTACTTGTCGATATGTCCGGATTGGCATTCCGGTCTGGTTTCTGTCAGCCTTTTGACCTGTTCTTATGGATATGGTCAAGGGCGCATGAAAATTCATTGATCAGGTCTGTATATTCGGCACGAAGTACAGCCCTGCGGGCGATAACAACATAGTCGAAACCACGCAAGCCCTTTTCAGGCAATACCGATCTTGTCGCAGCGCGCAAACGTCGCTTGATCCGGTTTCGAACAACTGCATTTCCCAGTTTTGTTGTGACTGTATAACCGATGCGAGTATCACCGGAAGTTGCTGCATCCATTCTGCCTGATACCGTGAAAAGCTTGCTGCGGTAGGTGGGTGCCTTGCGCAAACGCAAAAAGTCACGCCGTTTTTTCAACGAAGTGACTGTAAGTGTTTTATCGTTGTCGCCAGCTTTTTGTGATGCCAAGGAGCGACCCTAAATGCGCTAGCCTATGCAGACAGGCGTTTGCGCCCCTTTGCACGACGTGCTGTCAGTACGCGGCGGCCACCTTTGGTTGCCATGCGTGAACGGAACCCGTGACGGCGCTTGCGAACAAGGTTGCTTGGTTGGAACGTACGCTTCATCGTATCATACCCGACAAAGATGGTCGGGACCCTAGAAAATCTGTTTTAATCGGATCAGGCGTTTAACGTTTTCAGCGACAAACAAGTCTGTTTACTTGCAATTTGCCAACCGCAACGCCGCCCATATTTCAACAGGCGTCGCCCAAGTTGATCGGCTTATAGATTTAGTCATGGATCAAGTCAAGGAAACAAGTGGTTTCGAATGGCAATTGCCTATCGAACAGTAAACTTTGAAACACGGAAATGTCAGATATCGCGATAGCATTGAGACCAATATTGCTTTAGGGCTTTCTTGAATTGTTTGAACCAATCCACAAATTTCTAAAATGACTATAGAAAATTCGCAGGCTCCAGAAAAAAAATCAGCGATAAAACAATGGTTGCCGCTCGTTTTGGTGTGCGGAGTGCTTGTTGCCGGATATTTTTCCGGGTTGAAGGATTACATCTCGCTGTCAAACCTTATTGAGCAGCGTGGAAACATCAATACATTTGTTTCGAACAATTATGTGTCTGCATTGTTAATCTATATGGCAGTTTACACGGTATTGGTCGCCATATCGTTTCCTGGCGCATCTGCACTCAGCATTACGTCCGGGCTTATCTTTGGCTGGTTTGTAGCCGGCCTCGCAACCGTTACCGCAGCCACGTTGGGTGCCATGATCATCTTTTTGATCGCGCGGAGTTCCTTGGGCAATGTTCTCAAGGAACGTGCAGGATCGTTCATGACGAAGATGATGGAGGGATTTCAGAAGGATGCGTTCCAATATCTCCTGACCTTGCGGCTTATTCCCGCTTTCCCGTTTTGGGCAGTTAATATTGTCCCGGCACTTTTGAACATGAAACTGGTTCCGTATGCGATCGCGACCTTTATTGGCATCATTCCTGGCACATTCGCTTTTGCCTATTTGGGTGCGGGTCTTGATAGTGTGATTGCCGAACAAGAAGCGGCAAACCCGGGATGTGCTGATGCAGGAACCTGTTCGATTGAAATTGGTGCCTTGGTCACAACCGAGTTGTTATTGGCTTTGGCCTTCCTTGCTGTCCTATCATTTCTTCCATTTGTTATTAAGAAGGTTCGCGGCAGGTCCGCGAACTGAATTTCCGAGCAAGAGTTTCATATGTCAAACATTCTCACTCCCGATATTTGTGTCATAGGTGCCGGTTCCGGCGGACTTAGTGTGGCCGCCGCAGCTGCTGCCTTTGGTGTGGAAGTGGTGCTGATTGAAAAAGGCAAGATGGGGGGTGACTGCCTCAATTATGGCTGTGTTCCTTCAAAGGCTATTCTTGCAGCAAGCAAGACTGCAGAAACCTTCAGACAGTCAGCCAAGTTTGGCATCAAACCGGCCGAGCCTGAGGTCAATTTCCGGAAGGTGCATGACCACATTCATGATGTGATTGCAACGATTGAACCGAATGATTCCGTAGAGCGTTTCACGGCACTAGGCGTCAAGGTGATTGAAGCCGGTGGTGTGTTCAAAGATGCCAAAACTGTGGTGGCTGGGGAATATGAAATTCGTGCACGCAGGTTTGTAATTGCGACCGGGTCTTCTGCATTCGTGCCGCCGATACCGGGGCTGGATACGGTAGACTATTTCACCAATGAAAGCCTCTTTGAAAATACCAAAAAGATCAGCAAACTGATTGTGATCGGTGGTGGTCCTATTGGTATGGAAATGGCGCAAGCGCATAAGCGCCTGGGATGCAATGTGACAGTCATCGAAGGGTTGAAAGCGCTTGGTAAAGACGATCCTGAATTAACGGGCATTCTGCTTGAGAAACTACGTGCCGAAGGAATTGAGATTCTTGAAGAAACCATGGTGTCGTCAATTGACAAAAAAGGGAAAACCGGCGTTCGGGTAACCTGCAAATCAGGCGATGAAGAAATTACAGTCGATGGCACGCATTTGCTGGTTGCTACGGGAAGGGCGCCCAATGTTGAAGGCCTTGGGCTGGACAAAGCTGGAATCGAATACAGCCCACGTGGGATTTCAGTGAAGTCCGATCTCAGAACTACCAACAAAAAGGTCTACGCCATTGGAGACGTGACCGGTGGTCTGCAGTTCACCCATGTGGCTGGTTACCATGCAGGTCTTGTTATTCGTGGTATCCTGTTCCGCATGAAAGCGGTTCCGGATGAAACAATTGTCCCTTGGGTCACCTATACTGAGCCAGAGCTTGGACATGTCGGCCTTGGCGAGAAACAGGCGCGTGAGAAATTTGGTGGCGTCACCGTCCATCGCTGGCCCTATCACGAGAATGACCGCGCCATTGCAGAGCGCAAAACAACCGGTCATATCAAACTGATCACTAACAAAAAGGGTGTCATTGTGGGTGCCTCAATTCTCGGCGCCAATGCCGGAGAAATGATCAATATGTGGGCACTTGCTGTTAAGCAGAAACTGAAACTGAAAGACGTCGCGGGATATATATCTCCCTATCCAACGATGACCGAAATCGGCAAACGGGCAGCTGTCAGCAGCTTTGCACCGCTTACCCGAAAACCGTTCATCAGATCTGTTATCGGGTTTCTCAGAAAGTTCGGCTAGATGGCGCAGGGAGGAGGAACAGAACAAAAGAAAGAACAGCAACCAGAAGTTAATCACTTCGATGGGGTCAAGCGCGGCCTGTCTGTCAAGCTTCTACTTCTGACAATCATTTTTATCATGATTGCGGAAATCCTCATTTTTGTGCCTTCGATGGCAAACTTCAGAAATACATGGCTACGAACGCACCTTGATAACGCCGAAGCTGCAAGCATCGTTTATCTAGATATTGCAAACGAGCGGCTCAGCGACGATGCTGCAATGAAGCTGCTTGAAACCGCACAAGCGAACACAATTGCATTTCGATTGGAAGGGCGCTCTCAACTCCTTGCAACATCCGGCACGTTGACAGAAATCGTGGAGCACATTGATTTGGCGAATGCCACGCCTTTCTCTTCCATAACAAGCGCAATGGGCATGTTGTACATGCCGTCTGATGCGCAATACCGGGTATTTGATGCGACCCGTTCCATCGGCGGTGAAATCGAACTCGTTCAGGAAATGAAATATATCCAGGCGGCCTTATGGAAATATGCGCGCAATATCCTGTTTCTGTCACTCCTTATATCTGTGTTTGCTGCAGCGCTTGTCTATCTCGCTCTGTATCGATTGATCGTTTTGCCAATCATTCGTATTTCATCCAACATGGATGCGTTCTCGAAGGAGCCTGAAAACGCGGCTCTGATTTATCAGCCATCAGGTCGGGGTGATGAAATCGGTGTTGCTGAGAGTCGTCTCACATTTTTGCAAACCGACCTTCGGAAAACGCTCAAACAAAAACAACATCTGGCGGACCTTGGATTGGCGGTTGCCAAAATCAACCATGATCTACGCAACATTCTGGCTTCCGCCCAACTATTTTCGGACCGTCTCACGTCCTTGCCTGATCCGACAGTTCAGCGCTTCGCGCCAAAACTGATCAGGACCATTGACCGCGCGGTGGATTATACCAAGTCGGTTATTGATTATGGCAAGGCGGTAGAGGCCCCGCCGGAGCGCAGGAACCTGCTTCTTCGCTCCGTTGCTGAGGACGTTCGCGAAGCGCTTGGTCTTGATCAGGGAAGTGAAATCAGGTGGCAAGCCAATATTGACGATATGCTAGAAATCAACGGTGACCCGGAACAGGTTTTCCGCGTTTTGATGAATTTGTGCAGAAATGCGCATCAGGCGATGCGGGATATGCATGATGAAGATCGTGAGCATTTGTTATGCGTTTCTGCCGAGCAATCTGATGAGGGCACGGCTATCCGTGTAAAAGACACCGGCCCCGGCATCCCGGAACACATTCAACCCAAACTGTTCAATGCATTTCAGGCATCCACCAAGGCAGGTGGAACAGGGCTTGGCATGACGATCGCTGCCGAACTGGTTCGGGCACATGGCGGGACCATTGACATCGAGAAAACTGATGCGGACGGTACGATTTTTAAGATCTTCATGCCACACAATGGTGCTGAGTAGGCGACGCTGAAAGCGTTGCACAAAACAATTTGCAAACCATGCAAATCAAAAAGCCAATTTTCTGGTAAAAACTCTTGCTTTTGCTATAATCAAAGACTAGGAAAGCGTCCTGCAATGCACATTGTGCGTTTGGTTAGCACTCGTAGCTCAGCTGGATAGAGTACTTGACTACGAATCAAGGGGTCGGGAGTTCGAATCTTCCCGAGTGCGCCATTTACAGAGCATTTCCTAGAAGGAAAAGCGTCGAATACCACCAACAATACCAGATCTATCAGCGACAGACGTTTTGCGAAGCAAACACGTCGAGAGCAAGTATACTCAGATGTCTGCATTACGGACTTCGCTGCCATTAGATTATCAAGCTCCAATGAAGCTCTTTTTGTATTTTTGGTTATTGGTAGGGTAGGTGGCCACGAGAATTTGAAAACGTGTAAAGCAAAGAGGTTTTGTGAGCGGCATCGCTGAATGACTAACCTTCATAGATGCTATCAAAATTCGAAATTCTAGTCATTTTGCAGTTTAATTAATGACCATAGTTCAATTACTCGACGGTCCTTAAGTTCAGAGACACGCTTATGTAGCCTATTTTCCCAACTGCCTTTTTTAGCCCTTGCATCATGAAGAGCACGTTCAAACGCGTTAAGCGCTTGTTGTTCCTGACCAATTTGAACTAATGCAATGCCCCGTTCAAGATAAATAAGTGAGCCTTTTGCCTGAAATAGTGGAAATACCTTCATCCAAGCTGAAATAATCAGAGAAGTATTACAGAACAAAAGCTTCGTCTGCGCTTCATTCCGATCGCTTCGGCACATAAGGCCAGCAGCGGCAAATACCATTCCACTTAACCAAATACACAAGAATATAGTTATGAAAATATTGTGAAATCGAGAATTTAAAATATATATCTTCTTGCCAATTATTCTTTTCATTCTCCAACAAATAGCGAAATCAGGAGTCTCTGCAAGTGTAAATATTGGTCGTTTTGGGCTCAAACTAACCATTCGAAAAAACTTTTCCCCACCCTAAAATCTTAATGTACACTTTGTGGACTTGTGAAATGCGCAACCACCGGACGTACGCCAGCGGCTTGGTGCTTCACAAGCAGCGGAGCGGTGGTGGCCATAGGAGAAGGTACATGACCTGAAAGGGCATGTATCGGAAACCAGTGGGCGGCTTACGGTTCCTTTTCTTTCTGGTAGCATGAAACACAATCGTGTTTTGATGATCGGGGCGCGAAGCAATTTTTTTTAATTGTTCGCCAAAGAAATGAGAGCCAAGAGGTATCGGCTGGCAGTGTGTTCAAAGAAGCCTGATTGATAACATCAAATCTCCGCGCAGGACCCGAAAGGTCCGCACACCAAACGGATTATCACGGTATTCGGGTCCTGCAGTTGTGTGATTAATTACTTCTTGCTTGCCATCCGGCAAGCGCGCCCCTCTCGACGAGACTTCGTTCGTCTGTCGGGCGGCGGCTCACGCAGCGGCACAAATGCTAGTCGCATTTGCTTCTGCTGCCGCGCAGGGAGATCAAACAAGAGCCGCGCAAGGGCTTTGCCCGAAGCGGGAAACAAAAATGACATAACACTGTGCTTCAAAGCTCGAGTGAATAATCACCCACGCCTACACTTCGTCATCCCGGTCACTACAGTGAGCCGGGATCTATTATTGTTACCAGGACAAAACATAACTGCATTAGGAATCCTCCGAGGCGGCAGTGGATCCCGGATCGCGGTTGCGTCCGGGATGACGAGAAACGGATGAAATGGTTCAAGTGACCAAGAGCCGAGCGGCGAATTCGTAACTACAAAGAATGATGTTCTTTAATGATCTCCCAGCCCTCTTGAGCGGTGTCGACAATCTGGAACAGATCAATGTCGTCAGGCGATATAGTACCTTGATTGGCGAGTTCCTCAAGGTTGATCACCTTGCCCCAAAAGTCCTTGCCGAACAGCAGGAAGGGAACAGGTTCCATCCGGTCAGTCTGAATAAGCGTCAGGGTTTCAAACATCTCATCCATCGTGCCAAAGCCACCTGGGAACACCGCCACAGCCTTTGCGCGCATCAGAAAATGCATCTTGCGGATCGCAAAATAGTGGAAGTTGAAGCAAAGTTCTGGCGTCACATACTCATTGGGTGCCTGCTCGTGCGGCAGAACAATATTGAGGCCAATGGTGGGGGCACCTTCATCCTGCGCACCGCGATTTCCTGCCTCCATCACACCGGGGCCGCCGCCTGTGGTGACCACCATTTCCTTGTAGTCGGTGGTCTTGGAATATCTCGAGCAGATGCGGGCAAATTCCCGCGCTTCTTCATAGAATTTGGCATTGGCTTCCAGGTTCTTTTTCTGGGTCTCGTTTTTCGCAGCCCATGCTTCGCCTCCGGGTTCCGGGATGCGGGCACCACCGAATAGAATAACGGTCGATTCAATGCCTTGCTCTTGCAAAATCAACTCTGGCTTGAGCAGTTCCAGTTGCAATCGGACCGGACGCAATGCTTCGCTGGTTAGAAAGTCATTGTCATCGAAAGCGAGGCGATAGGCAGGCGCTCTTGTTTGTGGCGTATCAGGGACTTCGTGTGATTTTTTTACATCCTCAAATGACTTTACCAATGCGCCGTAACGCTCGCGGAACCAGTTCGCCATGATTGAATTCTCCTCAGAATCACCTGCTCAATTGACGTTTCATATCCTATGCCATAGACCACTCGCAAACGTTTAATCGGTTCTGTGACGAACCCTGATCTGGAGTATCCCATGTCCCTTGAAGCCACTATCGAAACCGCTTTTGACAACCGCGATGAAATCAACACGTCTACGCAGGGCGAAGTGCGGGATGCCGTTGGCGAAGCCCTAAACATGTTGGACAGTGGTTCTGCCCGTGTGGCTGAGCGGGGTACGGATGGCAATTGGATTGTGAACCAGTGGTTGAAGAAGGCGGTGCTTCTGTCATTCCGATTGAACGACATGGCACCTATTCCGGGCGGTCCGGGAACATCAGGCTGGTGGGACAAGGTGCCTTCAAAGTTTGAAGGCTGGGATGAAAACCAGTGGAGGGCAGCTGGTTTCCGTGCGGTTCCTAATTGCGTGGTAAGGCATTCGGCACATATCGGCAAAAATGTCGTTCTTATGCCGTCTTTTGTGAACCTCGGAGCTTACGTGGACGAGGGCACAATGGTGGACACCTGGGCAACCGTGGGTTCTTGTGCGCAGATTGGTAAAAATGTTCACCTTTCAGGCGGCGTTGGTATCGGTGGCGTTCTGGAGCCTCTTCAGGCGGGTCCAACCATCATTGAAGACAATTGCTTCATCGGCGCACGTTCAGAAGTGGTAGAAGGCTGCATTGTGCGCGAAGGGTCCGTGCTGGGCATGGGTGTGTTCATTGGTCAGTCGACAAAAATCGTCAACCGGGCAACAGGCGAAATCTCATACGGTGAAGTGCCTCCTTACTCGGTTGTGGTTGCGGGCACCATGCCGGGCAAAGATCTGCCGAATGGTGAGCCAGGCCCGAGCCTTTATTGCGCTGTGATTGTGAAAACCGTCGATGAGCGCACCCGTTCTAAGACCGGGATCAACGAGTTGCTGAGAGACTAACTGATGCCATATCTGGAGCAATATTTCAGCCTAAGAGGAAGATTGCCCAGATCCCGGTATTGGATAATTACGACTAAAGCAGGAATGCTGGCTGCGGTGCTGTTTATGATCATTATTGCGCTAGCGTCAGTTAACCGAAACACCGCAATCGTTCTGTCGATCTTGGTATTTTTTGTTTACGCACTAATACTGATCTCTACGACCACGAGACGGCTACATGATTTAAGTCTCTCAGCATTTTGGCTGGTGATTATTGTTCCCCTCTATTTCATGGCGAATATTATGTCAGGAGATGAGATGTCTGCGTCAAGTCCTGCCGGTATAGCATCGATTCTTATATTACTGGCAGTTTACGCAGTGCTGGGATTTGTGAAGGGAAAAAGTGGTCCAAACAAGTTTGGTCCGGATCCACTAAACGAAGGCTGAACAATGTCGAAAATTGAACCAACCCTTTCATGGCTGTTCTTCAGCTTCAGAGGAAGGATTGCGCGTCAGTCATTCATTTTGGGAATTCTCTTTCTTGTGTTCCCGCAACTGTTTGCCGTGATACAAATGGTTCGGGCTGATAATGCGGGAAAACCGGATCAAATCGCATTCTGGTTTCTCGTATTGATCGTTTTTCTCTTGGTTTCATTCTGGTCAAGCCTTGCTTTGTCTGTGAAGAGATTACACGATCTCAGTTTGCCGGGCGCACTATCGATTCTTGCGATTTTTAGCGGAATTAACCTAGTGTTCTTTTTGTATCTTGCCGTCATGCCATCAAAACAGGAAATCAATGAGTACGGGCCACCGCCATTCTCGTAGACGGTTTCTTCGTTATCTAGCCCCTTGAGTTTCGTCATTTATTAAACATTGTGCGCTAAGCCAAAGCCGGGTGATGAATTGGGCTTAGGATGGCAATGGACTACCGCTACTTTCAGTACAATTGTTTGATCGTTGCGCTGATGTTTTTTGGAACGCTAATAACCGCAGCGCTTCTGGGATTTGAACTTCCCAGTCTAGGGATGTTCAAGGCAACTTTTCTCGTTTGTGCGGTATCCGGTGCATTTGCCTGGTTTTACACTTACGTTCGCAAGGAAGAAAACATTGCCCACACAGCTTTGGGGCTCTTTTCATTTGGCATGTACCTTAAACCTGCCTTGCTGTTTTCTTATGTGGCACTCCGTATGGATCGCCCGAAAATCGACGACACATTACTGGCCTTTGACAATGCTATCGGAATTGACTGGGGCGCCGTCGGCAATTGGGCTGCAACACAACCGGAGCTAATGGGCTTTCTGAACATTGCCTATCAGTCTTCCATGCAGATTTCAGTGATCAGCCTTTTCTTGGTTGGTATGTTTTTCCGTAAGCCCATTCAAGTTCATCAGTTTTTCACAGCGATCCTGGTAAGTGGTTTTGTGTGTGGTTTCAGTGGTGGATTGTTTCCGATCGACAGTATTTATCGGCCTGGCGTAATTGAGAAAGAAGTGATGGAGCAGATTGGACCCGTCATGAATATGGCTGTGACGGATCTGATCAACGAGTTGCGATTTGGTGATAATCCTACCCTTAACATCGAAGGGTCAATCGGCGTTGTTGGCATGCCATCCTTTCATACTATCCTTTCTGCACTTCTAGTGTGGATGGCGCGTGGAACGGGATGGTTCTTTGTCGTTTCGCTGATTTGGAATGCAATTATTATTTTGGCGACACCATTGATGGGCAACCATTATGTAGCTGATGTCATTGGTGGCTTGGTAACGTCGGTGTTCGCGATTTGGGCGACCCATCAGCTTTACCGCTTGATTGATGCGCATTACGAGAAAAACCGTCATCGCGTAGGACTGTTTGGATTTGCACTTGCGCATTTCAGGAAAGAAAAGACCGCCGCCTGATCTCGAGGTAGCTGGGAAAAACAGGCTTCTACGTCTGCGAATTTTCGTTTAAACACGAGCCATGTCACAGAGCCTTTCAAGATCAGCAGAAATTTTGCGAGAACTCATTCGTTGTCCATCCGTCACACCGGTGGAAGGTGGTGCGCTTGCTTACCTCGAGAGTGAGCTTGTTAAGCTCGGATTCTCTGTCGATCGGGTAACTTTCTCAGATGAAAATACGCCTGATGTAGAAAACCTCTATGCAAGAATTGGAGAAAATTCTCCCCACATCATGTTCGCAGGGCATACTGATGTGGTGCCCGTTGGCGAAGAAACAGATTGGTCATCGGGACCCTTTGCTGGTGAAGTGCGGGATGGGGCCATGTTTGGCCGCGGTGCCGTTGACATGAAAGGTGGTATCGCCTGTTTTCTTGGTGCGGTTGAAAAATTCCTTTCCAATGGCAATTTTGGCGGTTCAATTTCGTTTTTGATCACCGGTGACGAGGAAGGGCCTTCGATTAATGGCACCGACAAGCTGCTGAAATGGGCAGCTGAAAAAGGTGAGACATGGGATGCCTGTATTGTTGGGGAACCGTCAAACCCTGAAGCAATAGGTGATGTGATCAAAAATGGACGCCGTGGGTCTTTGTCGGGAAAGTTGACCATTCAAGGTGTGCAGGGGCATGCTGCTTACCCACATCTGGCAGACAATCCGGTTCGTGGACTAACTGATTTGTTAAACGTCTTACTAGGCACGCCATTTGATCAGGGAACGGAGTTTTTCCAACCCACCAATCTTGAAGTAACGTCCGTCGATGTTGGGAATAAAGCCACCAATGTCATTCCGGCCACTGCGACTGCTTCCTTCAACATCCGGTTCAATGACACATGGACCGGCGATACGGTGAAACAGGAAATCATTCGGCGTTTTGAGAAAGGTGCGTCTGCCGGGAAAATTCGTCAGGGGAAAGATACAGCAATCAAATTCGACGTCGAATGGGTGGGCCGAGTCTCCCACGTATTTCTAACCAACGACGAAAAACTTGTCGGAACGCTCTCTGGTTCAGTTGGAGCGGTCACCGGAAAGACGCCTGAACTTTCAACCGGCGGCGGCACATCGGATGCCCGCTTTATCAAAGACTATTGTCCGGTCGTGGAGTTTGGTCTTGTCGGGCAAACCATGCACATGGTTGATGAATGCACACCACTTGCTGATCTTGATGTTCTGACTTCGGTTTATCTCAAATTTCTTGAAGACTATTTCGGCAGCGCAACAACCTGATTGTCGACCCTAACTTCGCGTTTCCGCACGTCTTCAAGCGTTTCAATTCCGAGTTGATGCATGTTGTTGATCAAGTCGGCCTGCAAGAGATCAGAAACATGGTCACCGCCTTTTTCAGCCAATGCGCCGATGCCGTAGATGAAAGGCCGACCCATGAAAACAAAATCAGCACCAAGGGCTATTGCTCTGAGAATGTCATTGGCATTGCGAACACCACTGCAGAAAATGATCTTGGCCTTGTTGCCAACGGCCTTTTTGATGTCTGCGAGTGTATCAATGGCTGCAGGTGCTGCCTCAAATTGACGGCCGCCATGGTTCGAAACCCAAACGCCATCGCATCCGATTTTCACAGCTTGCATAGCATCCTCAACAGATAGAACGCCCTTCAGAACCAACGGACCATCCCAGAGTTTGCGGACTTCTTTGAGGTAATCCCAATCAAGACATGCCCCCATTTCGGAACCAACAAAGTCGACGATATTGTTGAAATTCATGCCATCACCATTGCCCACATACTTCACCATGTTCGCAAAAGTTGGACGACCGCGCTTAAGCGTACGCAATGCCCATTCAGGGCGCTTGAGGACCCGATATAATATGGTTGGCGTCATTTTGGGCGGAATTGAAATGCCTGCGCGTCTTTGGCGTTCACGCATGGACGGCGCGGGGACATCACAGGTTACAACCAGGGTGTGATACCCGCTATCCTTCGCGCGTTTGATCATGTCTTCGCGAATTTTCGGATCTTTTGGCGGATAAAGTTGAAACCAGCCATTGTCTCCTGAAATGGGACCGCAGTTTTCCATTGTGTCCGCTGCCATAGTACTGAGACAATGGACAATATTCTTTTCCTTGGCGGTTTTTGCCAAAATCTGCTCGCCGCCGGGCCACATCAGGCTGGTATACCCAATTGGAGCAATGCCGATTGGTGCGCTGAACGTCTTGCCGAAAAGCTCGGTTGAGATATCGGGTTCAATCATGCCTTTCATGAAATGCGGCATGATGGTGATCCTGCCAAGCGCATCCGTGTTTCTGTGCATTGCCGCTTCTTCACCGGTTCCGCTATCGAGATACTCCCAGGCAAAAAAGGGCATCCTCTTGTAAGCACGTTTTCGCAGATCTGAAACCGCGGGATAGCGATCGTCTGGTAAAGCCGCTTTGCGCATGCCCCAACTCCTGATTATTTGTTATTATCTGAGCCTTGATTGCGCAAAGTGAACAAGTTTGCAAGCACAACTCCAATGGCGACCACAGCAACAATGACAGTTGCCAGTGCATTGATTTCCGGTGTAACGCCAAGGCGTACTTTTGAAAAAACAAGCATTGGCAGGGTGGTTGATCCGGGACCTGAAACGAAGCTTGCGATTACAAGATCGTCAAACGAAAGCGTGAAAGCGAGAAGCCATCCTGCAATTACAGCAGGCATGATGACCGGAAGCGTGATAGTGAAGAATATCCACGGCTGCCGCGCACCCAAATCCATAGCAGCTTCTTCGATCGACACATCAAAATCTGAGAGGCGGCCTTGTACCACAACGGCAACAAACGCCATTGCAAACGTTGCGTGGGCGATGATAACTGTAGTAAGGCCTCGCCCCGCTGGCCAACCAATGATCTGCTCCATGGAAATAAACAGCAATAGCAGCGAGAGGCCCGTCACAACTTCCGGCATAACGATCGGTGCGGTCGCCATGCCACTCAGAATCAATCGCCCCTTGAACCGTCTCATTCTGGCAAGCGCATACCCGATCATAATTCCGAAAATTATACCAATGGTTGCCGCCCAAAAGGCAACCACAAGACTTATCCATGCAGCATCGGCAATTTGCCCGTCCTTCAACAATTCGCCATACCATTTGGTCGACCAACCCGCCCAGACAGTTACCAACCGGGAAGAGTTGAACGAGTAAATGATCATGATCAGGATCGGAATATACAGGATTGCATATCCGAAAGCGGCAAGTGCCAGAATGACTGGGTTACGCTTGCTCATCTTAGTCCCTTGCACTTTGTGCGTTGCGAAGCCACATCATGGGAATGACCAACACTGCCAACATTATCATGGCTACTGACGAAGCAAGCGGCCAGTCACGATTGTTGAAATATTCGGTCCACAGGGTCTTGCCGATCATCAATTGCCCGGGTCCGCCCATCAGTGCCGGGATTACATATTCGCCAACCGCAGGAATGAAGACCAGCAGACAACCAGCGACAATACCGGGAGCAGAAAGAGGCAGGGTAACTTGCCAAAAAGACTGGAACGGTGAAGCGCCAAGATCGCTGCTTGCTTCCAGCAAATCCTCATCCAGTTTTTGCAGGGTCGAATAAAGAGGCAGGATCATCAGCGGCAAATATGTGATAACAATTGCAGAGTAGACCGCAAAATCCGTGTTCATCAATTGCAGGGGTTCAGAAATGATGCCGATATTGAGCAAGCTCGTGTTGATGAAACCATTCGTCGAGTACATCCCGATCAGCGCATAAATCCGCAACAAGCTCGAAGTCCAGAAGGGCAAAATCACGAGAAGCAATAGCGTGTTTCGCCAGTTGGGTGTGGCTCTCGCAATTACATAGGCGATCGGATATCCGACGGCGAGGCAAACCAGTGAGGAGAAGAATGCAGTTTTAAGCGAATTCAGATATGAATTGATATAAAGACTGTCCTCTAGGAGGAACCAGTAATTCTCCAGGTCACCCGTAAAATTGGTCGGCCACCATCCATCCCAATCAAAAATCGGCGAAAACGGAGGTCGTTGCAAACGCAAGTCTGCAAGGGAGACTTGAAATACCACGAAGAAGGGGATCAGAAAGAACAGCAATAGCCAAGCGAAAGGCGGCAGAATGACCAGATATCGCTTCAGACGCTGCGCCATTACGACTCCAACAACACAGCAGCACGTTGTTCGAAGGAAATTTCTACCGCATCACCGATGTTTAACTTGGCTTCGTCCTCATCCCAATGCTCGGAAATCATGGTCCTGACGGTTTTGCCGCTGTCGAGAGTAATTGTGATATGTGTGACACCGCCCAAATACATGATGTCGGAAAGCGTTCCATTTGCCTTGTTCGCAGCTTTGGCCGCCTTGCCTTTTGGTTTTGTTTTCAACAGAACGCGTTCTGGCCTGACCGCAATCCAGACGGCTTGTCCTGTCTCCAGCTCTGACTGGTCAATTGCCTTCAGCTCACCACCAGTATCAGCGCTGATGATTTTCTGCGTTTTACCAGAACCTTCCACTATCGCTTCAAAGAGATTCACTTGACCGATAAAACCGGCAATAAATCTGTTTTTGGGTCGCTCATACATTTCGCGGGGTGTATCAACCTGCACAAGTTTACCCTGATCCATGACCCCGATACGGGTTGCAATCGACATGGCTTCCTCTTGGTCATGGGTTACCATGATGAACGTCGTGCCGATTTCCTGCTGGATCGCCAATAGTTGACGCTGGGTATCTTCACGCAGTTTTTTGTCCAGCGCTGACAAGGGTTCGTCCAAAAGTAGTACTTTAGGTTTTCGTGCCAGGGCACGGGCGAGTGCCACACGTTGTCGCTGCCCACCGGATAGCTGGTGCGGTTTGCGGTTGCCATAACCGCTCAACTGAACCAGCTCCAAAAGCTCTTCCACGCGTGCTTTGATCTTTGGTTGAGGCCACTTGTCCTGTTTAAGCCCGTAAGCAATGTTTTTTTCTACATTCATGTGCGGAAACAATGCGTAGGACTGGAACATCATGTTGACCGGTCTGTTCCAGGGCGGGACATCTGTAACGTCTTGCCCTTCAATTTCAATGTGGCCAGAAGTTGCTGTTTCGAGTCCGGCGATCATGCGTAGCAATGTGGATTTGCCGGAACCGGACCCGCCGAGCAAACAAAAGAATTCGCCCTGACGAATATTCAGCGAGACGTCATCAACCGCTTTAACCTCGGCGAAATGTTTGGAAACTTGTTTGATGCTGAGATAGGTATCGGGATCGTTGCCCCCGCCCAGATCACTCATAATGTCACTTTCAAAGACAAAGGGCGGGAGATGACCCCCACCCGGATATTCATAAGGACTATTGTCCGGTTTTTACCCGTGTCCATTCCCGGTTAATGGCTCGGTCAGCACGAGCTTCATAAACCGGTGCAACCCAGAGTTTCTCTTTTACATCGTCGGGAGGGAAGATGCCTGGATCATCAAGTATTTCCTGCTCGATCAACTCAAGTGCTGGTATGTTGGCAGACGCATACCAAACATAGTTGGTAATGTCGGCTGTGATTTGTGCATCCATCAGGAAGTCGAGAAACTTGTGCGCGTTCTCAACATTCGCCGCATCAGCCGGGATCACCATCATGTCGAACCAGGAAAGTGCGCCTTCCTTTGGAATAACATAAGAGATTGTATTGCCATTCTCTGCTTCGTCAGCGCGGTCGCGAGCCTGGAATATATCGCCCGACCAGCCAACAGACACGCATACGTCGCCATTTGCGAGGTCATTGATGTATTGTGACGAGTGGAAGTAGCGCACATGCGGTTTAACTTTGGCGAGCAGATCAGCAGCTTTTTTGAAATCTTCAGCGTTCTTCGACTTTGGATCCAGGCCGAGATAATTCATGGCTGCCGGAATGATTTCGGTTGGCGCATCCAGCATGGAAATTCCGCAGTCAGCGAGCTTGGCGGCATTGCCTTCATCGAAAACCAGCGCCCAGCTGTCTGTCGGTGCACTGTCGCCCAAACGCTCTGCAATCTTCTCTTCATTGTAGCCGATGCCGGTAGTGCCCCACATGTAAACAACACCATGTTCGTTACCCGGATCGAATTCGGCCACATTGCCCATAATGGCGGAATCGAGGTTTTTGATGTTTGGCAGTTTTGATTTGTCCAGTTTCTGGAAAACGCCTGCCTGAATTTGGCGAGCCATGAATGAAGCTGATGGAACCACCAAATCATAACCGGAAGAACCAGCGAGCAGTTTTGCTTCCAGAACTTCGTTTGAATCGAACACGTCATAGGTGACCTTGATGCCGGTTTTTTCTTCAAATTTCTGGATTGTGTCTTCAGCGATATAGTCAGACCAGTTGTAAATGTTCAGTGTGCCTTCGGCAGCTGCAGGAGATGCAATTGCCACTGCGGCCGTCGCCATCAGAATGGTTTTTAGTTTCATGGTTTTCCTCACCGTTATCGTCCCAGGGACGGTTTTTATATTTCTCCGGGCCAAACTCTAGTCTGTCCAATTTTTTTTGCAAGACAGCAATTCTACTGATGGCATTCAAAAATCCTGTTGCGATTTCAAAGGAATTGGGGGAACGTGCAGCCAGATTTTACTGGAGCACACCACAATGGGTGAAAAACCAAATTTTCCGGACGCGGAAACGATCAAGAAAGCTGATTTGGCGCATCACTGGCATCCATTCATGGATACTGCCGATTTGGGTATGGATGATTTGCGCCTCATAATTTCTGCAAAGGGTAGCCATATCTGGGATTCCAACGGCAATAAAGTACTGGATGGAATGGCTGGACTGTGGTGCGTGAATGTGGGGTATGGCCGGGATGAGATATCTGATGCTGCTGCAGCACAGATGAAGGAACTTCCGTATTACAACACGTTTTTCAAATCGACTCATGCACCTGTTGCAGCTTTGGCTGAAAAAATTGCCTCCATTACGCCGGGCGATTTGAACCGGATATTCTTCAATACCTCCGGTTCTGATTCAAATGATACCGTGTTGCGGATCGCTCGAACCTATTGGGCAGCAAAGGGCAAGCCTGAAAAAACGGTTATGATCACTCGCAAGAATGCCTATCACGGTTCCACGTTTGCCGGTGTGGCACTGGGTGGCATGGGTGCCATGCATGATCAGGGCGCGCCACACATTCCCGATATTGTGCAAATTGATCAGCCTTACTGGTTTGATGAAGGCGGTGACATGGATCCGGAAGAGTTTGGGCTTATGCGTGCCCGCGCTCTGGAAGCGGAAATTGACCGGCTGGGTGAAGATCGCGTCGCAGCATTCATGGCCGAACCAATTCAAGGTGCGGGAGGTGTGATCATCCCGCCAGAATCTTACTGGCCCGAGATCAAGCGTATCTGCAAGGAACGCGAAATTCTTCTTGTCGCCGATGAAGTAATTTGTGGTTTTGGTCGCACGGGCGAGTGGTTCGGTTCAATTCACTACGACATTGAACCAGACATGATCTCCATGGCGAAAGGGTTGTCATCGGCCTATCTGCCCATTGGTGCAGTGGCTTTTTCTGAGGCAAGAGCTCAGGAAATGTTTGAAACAGCTGGTGAATTTGTTCATGGATATACCTATTCCGGTCATCCCGCCTGTTGCGCTGCAGCGCTCAAAAACATTGAGATAATCGAGCGCGAAGATCTGATCACCCGAACCCGTGAACATACGGCTCCCTTGTTTGCCAAAAAGCTCGCTACTTTGGCGGATCATCCGATTGTCGGGGAAGTCAGAACTCGCGGACTACTCGCGGCAATTGAACTGGTGCCGGAAAAGCCATCTCGCAAACGCTTTGAAAATGTTGGTGAGGTTGGGACCCTGTGTCGTGATATTTCTTTCAAGAATGGTCTGGTAATGCGGGCGGTTC
The DNA here is from genome assembly GCA_030065115.1 of Rhizobiaceae bacterium. GTDB lineage: Bacteria > Pseudomonadota > Alphaproteobacteria > Rhizobiales > Rhizobiaceae > JAALLB01. Next base: position 29,573 of record JASJDO010000026.1, read on the forward strand.
GCGATTCCATGGTGATGTCGCCACCGTTGATCATCACGGACGATGAGCTTGAAGAACTTGTTGTTAAAGTGCGCAAGACCTTGGATGAAACTTGGGAACAGGTTTCCTGATTGCGTCATGCATCCTGACATCAAAAGCTATTTTGAAAATAATCCGCCTCCGCAATCTATTGATGTGTTGATTGCAGATTCAAATGGGATTTTGCGTGGCAAGCAGTTTCCCGGAGATGGTTTGCAAAAGCTCTATGAAAAAGGCGCAAACCTGCCCGTATCATTGATGTTCTGTGATGTTCGTGGAGAAACGCCACAGGAGCTGCTCCAGCCACCATTAATGGGGGATCCCGATATTACCTATCGGGTTATCGAGGGTTCATTGAGGCCGGTGCCCTGGGCGAAAGTTCCGACCGCTCAGGTCATGTTGCGCGCAACAGATGCAGAAGGAAATGATAGCGCGCTTGACCCGGTCACGGTGTTGGAAAGCGTAATCAAACGGTTGAACGAAGATGGCATGTTTCCCGTGGTTGCATTGGAAGGCGAGTTCTACCTTCTCGACCCAAGCAAGAACCCGCCTGAACCGCTCAAGCCAGAAAACGGCTGGCCGGCCTTTGAAGGGCCGCAGGTTTATGCGCTAGAGCCTTTGCGCGACGTACAAGGTTTTCTGAACCAGGTCAAAGATGTGGCAGCAGCTCAGCAGATCCCGCTAACGTCTGTTCTGTGTGAATATGGCGATAGCCAGTTTGAGATGAACCTCGATCATTCGGCCGATATAGCTGCGCACTGTCGCGATTTCATCATGTTGAAACAGGCCATACGCAATGTGGCGATAGCCAATGGTCAATTGGCAAGTTTCATGGCCATGCCCCTTGCAACCAGCGGCGGCAGTGGTTGCCATATCCATGTGAGTGTTCTGGACAAGGATGGTAATAACATCTTTGGCCAGGACGAGGGTAAACTCATTCATGCGATTGGCGGTTTGATGGAAACCATGGGGCAGTCCATGGCCGCTTGTGCGCCCCATGCCAATTCCTATCGCAGGTACCAAAAGGCCGGGTGGTCTCCCAATGCGGCGAACTGGGGTCGAAACCATCGTTTGGTCTCACTTCGAATTCCAATTTCCGGAGACAAGGACAAACGTGTAGAGCATCGCATTGCAGGCGCGGATGTGAACCCGTATTTGCTCACGGCGTCTGTTCTGGCCGGGGTCCATCATGGTGTTACGAACAAATGCAATCCGGGGCCGGAAACGATTGAAGGCGAAGCACCCCATAAGGGCGTTCAACTGCCAACTCGTTGGCGTGAAGCCTTGATGGCCTTTGACAAATCGGACTTTTTCAGAGAATGGTTTGGTAACGAGTTTGTGGATATGTACTTGCGGGCGAAATATGCCGAGGAAGAGAATTTCCACATTGAGGTGCCGGACCGCGATCTCGGCTGGTGCCTGAGGACTGTATAAGACAGAGGTAACATGTCTAAGCTGAAGCCAGAGATAGGCTTGAATATCTCACCGGAACTGGAAAACGATACCCTTTCCGAGCTCAACGATTGGATCAGAAAACATCGGGTTGATGAGGTTGAATGTGTGACACCGGACATGGCGGGTGTTGCGCGCGGCAAGGTTATGCCTGCTTCCAAATACATCAAGGAATCAGAAATTCGCCTGCCGATCTCCCTCTTCATGGCAACGATTACGGGCGAATATCCGGAACTGGAGTCCGAAGGGTATGATGTGGATGCCGATATTTACTTGCAACCCGATATCTCAACTGCGCGTGCTGTTCCATGGGCGAGTGATCCCTCAATCCAGATCATCCATGATGCCTTTGATCGCAATGGCGATCCGATAAGCTATGCGCCGAGGCAGGTTCTGAAAAAGGTCGTAAACCTGTATCGCAAGAAGGGCTGGGTTCCCGTTGTTTCACCGGAGATAGAGTTTTACCTGACAAAGCCAAACACGGATCCCGACCAGCAACTCGAACCACCGGTCGGACGTTCTGGTCGCCAAAGCCTCTCCAATCAGGCTTATTCTCTTTCGGCAGTGGATGAGCATGAGCGCATGATCGAGCATATCTACGATTATGCCGAGGCTCAGAACTTGGAAATCGACACGATCATCCAAGAGTCAGGTGCTGCGCAGTTGGAAATCAACCTGATGCACGGGGATCCAATCAAGCTTGCTGACGAGGTGTTCCTGTACAAGCGCCTGATCCGTGAAGCCGCACTCAAATGTGGCATTCACGCGACGTTTATGGCGAAGCCCATGGAAGATCAGCCCGGCAGCGCAATGCACATTCACCAGAGTGTTGTCAGTGCGAAAACCGGCAAGAATGTATTTTCAAACAAGGATGGCTCGCCTTCCAACTTGTTTTATTATTTTATCGGTGGCCAACAGACTTATATGTACAACGCCTGCGCGTTTGCGGCTCCATATGTGAATTCCTATCGCCGTCTTGTTCCGAACTGGTCAGCGCCAGTGAACCTTGAATGGGCCTATGACAACCGTTCCGCTGGTCTGCGAGCGCCACGATCTTCCCCGGCAGCCCGCCGTGTAGAAAATCGCGTGATTGGCGCAGATTCCAACCCGTATTTGGCAATTGCTGCATCTCTTGCGACAGGATATCTGGGCATGACCAAGAAAATCCGCCCTCGCAAAGAAGCTGCTGTGGAATTTGTCCATCGGAGTCGCGATCTCCCGTTCAGCCTGTTGGGCGCAGTTGATTCCCTGAAGGCGGATTATGATCTAAAGCGTGTTCTCGGTCCTGAATTTGTCGATATTTTTGCTGCCATAAAACAAGCAGAGCATGACGAGTTCATGAAGGTGATCAGCCCGTGGGAGCGTGAGCATCTGCTGCTCAACGTTTAGGCGTGATGGGACAATCGCTCCTCGACATTAATGACACGCTCGGACAGCATGCACCCAGTTGGTATGCGGCGTCTGCCAATCCGTTTGAAAAACAACCGCAAGCGGCAGGTTCGCTGAAATATGATGTTTGTATCATCGGTGCAGGTTTTTCTGGCCTGTCGTCCGCACTGCATTTGTCAGAACTTGGATACAAGGTTTGTGTACTGGATGCGCAGCGCGTAGGATGGGGGGCTTCCGGCCGCAATGGCGGACAGGTTGGGTCAGGACAACGCATTGGCCAGGAGGAGTTGGAACCGCTGGTAGGCGATACGCTTGCCAAGGAAGCCTTTCAGATCGGCGTTGGTGCGGCAGACCTTGTTCGTGATCTCATCGAAAAACACAAGATCGAGTGCGCCTATAAATCTGGTTCTATCGAGGCTTATCATAAGAAACGTTATGACAAATATGGCCCGATCGAAGTCGAGCATATGCGCGAGAAATATGGTTATGAAACCATGCGCTATCTTTCTCCTGAAGAAATGAGTGAGAAAGTGGGTTCGCCTGATTATTCCGGCGGAGTGCTGGACACCCATGCGGGTCATTTACATCCGCTCAATTATGCACGTGGACTGGCAGAAGCAGCAATAGCCGCTGGTGCAGAAATATTCGAACTCAGTCGGGTAATGTCGTTTACCGGCGGAAACCCGTGCAAGGTGAAGACAGTTAGGGCTGAGATTGCAGCTGATCATGTCATCCTTGCTGCCAATGGGTATCTCGGTGATCTCGATAATCAGGTCGCTGACCGGGTGATGCCGATCAACAATTTTATTGTCGCGACGGAACCTTTGGATGATGCAGCCTGCAAGGCATTAATCCGCGATGGCGAATGCGTGCATGATTCCCGTTTTGTGGTGAACTATTTCCGCATTTCAGAAGACAACCGGCTGCTGTTCGGTGGTGGTGAAAATTACACCTATAAGTTCCCGAGGGATATCAAGGCTACGGTTACCAAGCCGATGCTGCAAATTTTTCCGCATTTGAAAGATGTTCGGATTGATTATGCTTGGGGTGGCACACTTGCCATTACGCTGAACCGGCTGCCGCATTTCGAGTTCCGCAACGATGGTGTGGTGAACATTTCCGGCTATTCCGGTTCGGGTGTTCATATGGCTACTATGGCTGGAAAGATC
>JASJDO010000027.1 GCA_030065115.1 Rhizobiaceae bacterium
ATTTCAAGACAGCGGTTTCCGACCATTGATATTTTTACATGAAGCAGACCATCCTCTTTATTACGCTCAACACAAAGGGTTGAGTCTTGAATACATCCAGGACTTGGTTGCTAGAAATCACTAAACAGATTTATTGGCATCATTCCTGCACTGTAGCTTCCGAACCTGTTCAAGTAACACAAGTTAAGTTGTTTGGAGGCAAGATGGGTCTGGGTGAGTTTTCTGCAGATACTCTAAGTGCCAATCGCGTGAATGGCGCATCAAATTTATTGCCACGTGACATTGCCATGCGAGTGCCTGACAATTGGCTGTCGATGAAATGGTATCAGCGCCCGCTCAGCATGAAAGGTTCCGAGTTCTGCAGGATTCATAATCAGTCGAGTGAAGCCGAGCGATATATCCGTTGTGTACTGGCTTTGCCTTTGAAAGGAACCGATGAAGAATTTCGCTTCGGGGTTTGGATGTCGGTCTCAAAAGAGAGCTGGAATATCTACCGTCGCGGATATCGTAGCGAACAATACGAGAAACATAGCTGTTTCGGGATGCTGGGAAATCATCTGCCAAATTTTGGAGCAACTTTTGGCATGCATGCGGATATTGAGTTTCAGGCCGAGGGGCAGCGCCCGCTGGTGTTTTTGCATGAAGCAGATCACCCGTTGTTTTACGCACAGCGCGATGGGCTAGAAATTGCGAATGTGCAGCGATTGATGGCAAAGTAGAGTTGAATTCAGACACTTGCTACTTCCGCACTCATTTTCTTGAAACCGCGAAACCGTACCCTCCCACCATGCATGCGGTTGGTGATGGTGTAAGACCGGATCCTCTCCAAAAAACGCGAAAGGGCGACTTGCCCTTCGAGACGGGCTAGCGTGAGCCCGACACACACATGTGGCCCGCCCGCAAAAGCAAGGTGGCGATTTGGTTTACGTGTGATGTCAAATTTTTCGGGGTTTTCAAAAATCTCAGGATCACGGTTTGCGGCGCCGATGCAGAGATGCAGATTTGTTCCTTTTGGAATTGCTATACCGCCAATCTCGATATCCTCCGCAGTTTCCCTATTGCCAAACTGATTGGGCGAGGCCATTCGCAGGATTTCTTCAACGCATGATGCAATCAGGTCAGGACTTTCCCTCAGTTGCACTTGGGCTTCCGGGTGGTCATGAAGAAGAGCCAATCCGTTTCCGATGAGGTTGGTTGTGGTTTCGTGTCCCGCATTCAGTATGAAGATGCAGTTTTGAATGAGCTCGATTTCTGTCAGGGTTCCTTCAGCATCTCCATTGATGAGGCGCGTCAGAACATCGGTTTCAGGATCGCCGGGATTGCGTTTTCGGTCTGTAATCAGCGCCTTTAGATAGGCTTTGAATTCCAAAACTGCCCGCTCGCCTGTTTCGAATTGCTCCGGGCTTAAGACCGGTTCAAGCGCGCCAAGGATTGCCAGAGACCAGTCGCGCAATGGACCGCGTTCCTCCATTGGTACGTCCAGCAGGTTGCCAATGATCTGTATTGGAATCTGCGATGCAAAATCTTCGATCAAGTCCGGCGTTTCGGAAAGTTTGTCGAGCAGATGATCGACGGTCTCCTCCAAACCTGGTCTTAAGCGTGTGATGGCGCGGGGTGTCAAAGCAGATGCCATGATGCGCCGCACTCGCGTGTGCAGGGGAGGATCATTGAACACCAGCGATGTAGTATGATGTTCATAAAGTGGGCTGTCTTCTCCAAATTTGGGTTTGAATGCCTTGCGTTTGTCTGACTTGAACAGGTTTGTGTCTTTGTAAACGCGTTCAAGGTCTGCGTGCCTGGATAAAACAATCGATCCGTCAGATTGTTGGCAGACGGGAGCTTCGTTCAACAAAAGATCATAAAAAGGATAGGGATTTTCGTGAAAGCCATCCGGCAGGTTCTGCAAATCGATCATGATTGAGCGTTGTCTGGTAGAAGCTGTATGTCAATGCAGAGTTTTCTAAGCGTCGTCCTTCGTTTCGAAAATCACAAACAAGCCAGCAGTAATTCTCTGGTATTCTCTTCTGTCATCTCAACCGGATTTCCGCCGGTGCTCGGGTCTTTCAGGGCATCTTTCACCAAGCGGTCAATGTCCGGGTCTTCAACGCCCAGATTTGTGAGTGTCTTGGGAATATTCATGGACGCATTCAAATCGTCCACATAAGTGCAGAATCCATCAAACCCGCCTTCAATTCCAAGATAGGCTGCGGCTGAATCAAAGCGCTCCGATATCGCTTCCCTATTAAATTGTAGAACCGCCGGCATGCATACAGCGTTCGTCGTGCCGTGATGAGTATGATGGATTGCGCCAATGGGATGTGAGAGTGCATGAATTGCTCCAAGCCCCTTCTGGAAAGCTGTTGCCCCCATCGAGGCCGCACTCATCATGTTGGCCCGAGCTTCAAGATCGGTTCCATCAGCATAGGCGCGCGGCAGATATTCTTTTACCAGCCGCATGCCTTCAAGGGCAATTCCCTGGCTCATCGGGTGGTAATGCGGACTACTGTAAGCCTCAACGCAGTGGGCAAATGCATCAAGACCGGTTCCGGCAGTAATGTTCCTCGGCATTCCGATGGTGATTTCAGGATCACAGATCACTGTAACGGGCAGCATTTTCGGGTGGAAAATTATTTTCTTTTCGTTGGTTTCAGAATTGGTGATGATGCTTGCGCGACCCACTTCCGAACCAGTCCCGGCGGTCGTGGGGACTGCGATTACCGGCGCAATCGCATCTGGGTCTGCTCTAGTCCACCAGTCACCAATATCCTCGAAATCCCAGATGGGTCGTGTTTGCCCGGCCAGAAATGCGATTGCCTTGCCAAGATCGAGTGCAGAACCTCCACCGAAGGCGATCACGCCGTCATAACCTCCTTCTTTGTAAACTCTGACACCCGCTTCGACATTCTTATCTGACGGATTCGGATCGACATTGCTGAAGAACGCCCTGCCCAATTCTGCCTCTTCCATCAGCGCAAGAGTTCTGCCGGTAATGCCAAGGTTCACCAAACCTTTGTCGGTTACCAATAAAGGTTTTGTAATCCCTGCTGATGTACAGACTTCTGCAATTTCGGTGATGCGGCCATTCCCAAATCGAATGGGTGTCGGGTAGTTCCAGTTGGCCGTCAGTGACATGGTTTGGTCCTTCTCAGAGCCCTCGAATGCGTAGGCTCGTGATTCTGTTCTTCTCCCGTTTTAGTATAACAAACCGCTTGCCGTAAAATGTGAAGGTTTGTTTTTCTTCCGGGATCATTTGTGCCGCATGAATTACGAGGCCAGCCATGGTGGTTGCTTCCTCATCTGGCAAGTCCCAGTCCAGTGCGCGGTTGAGGTCGCGAATGGGAACCGATCCATCGACAATCCAGGAACCATCTGCCTGCGGTGCAACCCCTGAGACTTCGGTGTCGTGCTCATCGGCGATATCGCCCACGATTTCTTCCAAAATATCTTCCAGAGTAACCATGCCTTCCACTTCGCCATATTCGTCAACGACCAGAGCAAGGTGAGCGTTTTTGCGAAGGAACGCGTTGAGTTGGTCCTGCAGCGTTGTGGTTTCCGGAACAAACCAGGGTTTGGTAGCAATTCGTTTGAAGTCGATTTTGGATGCGTCACCATGCTTGGCGATGGATCGCAGCACGTCCTTGGAGTGTACCACGCCGAGTATGTTGTCATTCTCACCCTGCCAAACCGGAATTCGCGTATAGGGACTGTCCAGGATTTGCTTCACGATTTGCTCGCGATCATCATCCAGATTGATGGTCTCCATATTTGTGCGGTGGATCATGACATCGGAAAGCTCCAGTTCGTGCAAATCCAGAATGCCGCCCAAGCGATCCTTGTCATCTTTCACCATGGAGCCGTCTTTGTGCAGCACCTCCACGGCACCGCGCAATTCATCATGAGCGGAAAGCAGACTTTCGCTCTCGATCCGAAATCCGACAAGACGCAAGAACGCCCTCACGATCCAGCCGACTGCTCGGGCAAACGGGGATAGCAGGAATACGATCAGTCGAATGACGGGAGAAACGGTGAGTGCAAATTTGTCAGAATGTGCAAGGGCGACTGATTTAGGCAGGACCTCTGCGAAAATCACAACCAGTATAGTCATTACGATCGTGGCAACCGCTACACCCGAAGGACCCAGCACCGCTATGAAAAAACTGGTTGCTAGAGCGGAAGCAAGAATGTTGACGATATTGTTGCCAATCAACAGTGTGCCGATCAGTTGATCCTGTCGCTCGAGTAGTCGCGTCACGTATCCTGCACGTTTGTCGCCGTTTTTCTCCAATGAGTGCATCCGTGCTCGCGAGGCCGCAGTCAATGCAGTCTCAGAACCTGAAAAAAAGGCAGAGCAAAGAATTAAGAGAAAGATTGCGAAGAGCAGGAGCCAGATGGCAGTGGTCATGAGTCAAGCTGATCCGTTAGAAACGCCGATACTTCTGAAGGTGGTACGTCGTCGGCAATATAGGACTTTCCAATTCCATTTGTAAGGATAAAGGTGAGGGCCCCGCGCTTCACCTTTTTGTCCTGAGCGATAAAGCTCATCAATGTTTCGCTGCTCGGCAGTTCACCGGGAATGTCTTGAATGCGGGTTGGCAGACCCACGGCTTTCAAATGCGTTTCCACGCGATTGACATCATCCATTGCGCATTGGTTCAGGCGGTTTGAAAACTGGTGCGCCAGCATCATTCCAATTGCCACACCTTCTCCATGCACCAAGCGCGATCCGTCATAGGCAGTGTAACCTTCCAGCGCGTGGCCAAATGTGTGGCCGAGATTAAGGAGTGCACGTTGGCCTTTTTCGGTTTCGTCAGCTGCTACGATTTCGGCTTTTGCCTGACAGGATTTTGCAATTGCTTCAGCAAGCGCCTTGCCATGACTGAAAACGTCACCGTGATTTTTTTCAAGGAACGCGAAAAACTCCGGATATTTAATAAGACCGTACTTGGCAACCTCTGCGTAGCCGGCGCGAAACTCTCTGGCAGATAGCGTTTTCAATATGTCGAGGTCGATCAATACTCTGGAAGGTTGGTAGAAAGCACCGACCAGGTTTTTGCCATGTGTGGAATTAATGCCTGTTTTGCCGCCGACGGAAGAATCAACCTGCGCCAGAAGTGAGGTGGGGATTTGTATGAACTTCATTCCACGCCTTGCAATCGAAGCTGCAAAACCAGCAAGATCACCAACTACCCCGCCGCCGAACGCAAGAACAAGATCCGAGCGCTCCAGGCGGTATTCCAAAATTTTGTCAGTCACCTCTTGTAATACAGCCCAGCTTTTTGACTTCTCACCAGCCTGCACCTCAATCGTATCGTGTTGGATGCCTGCATCATCCAAATATTCGCGCAGTTTGTCGCCATGCGCAGCATTTACGTTAGTATCGGTTATGATTGCGCATCTTGCACCAGAGCTTGCGGCTTCAATTGCTGACGAAATCCGGCCAAGTGCCTGTGGGCCGATTTCGATGTCGTAGGAACGGTCGCCCAAATCGACAGGAACAAGTGTTGGGGTGTCTGTGTTCACTGGGCGTCTTCCTTTTCAGCCAAGGCCAAATGTTCGTCTAACCGGTTTAGGAGATGATTTCTCATATCAGATTTTGTACCGGATACTGATTTCACATGGAGTTCGGCGCGTGCATAGATTGGCGCTCGTTTGGCCATCAAATCCGATAGAATTTCCCTCGGATCGCCCTTTGTCAGCAGTGGGCGCTTCCCCGGTTTTCGCATCACGCGCTCAAACAGCGTTTCAAAATCCACATTCAGCCAAACAGACAAGCCGTTCTTCAGAATATTGCCTCTGGTCTCATCGTTGAGAAATGCACCGCCACCCAAGGCCAGAACCATCGGTCCTTCGGTTATCAATCGGGCAATCACACGTTCTTCCAACCGTCGGAATTCAGGCTCGCCATATTCTTTAAAAATATCTGCAACACTTCTTCCCGCCGCAAGCTCTATTTCCTCATCTGCATCCTTGAATTCAAGGTTGAGCTTTCTTGCCAGCATTTTTCCAATTGCAGATTTTCCACATCCCATCATGCCCACCAGAACAATGCTCCGGTCGCCCAATCGCTCCAAGATTCTGGAGGTTTTCGATCTGCGTCTTGAAGGCATTAAAGGCTCTGTTCCATCATATGGGTGACTGATATCGTGGTCAGTTTCTTTCGATACCATTCACCCATGCAGGTCAAGTGGATTTTACCCAAAGGCAATTTACCCGGTTGCCAATCAGTCTTTGATTTTCCATAAAGAGACAGGCCGGATTGAGGGGTCGAGCTGAATGCCGAGTTTAATACGTTTTCTAGTCGTGTTGGGAGTTCTTGCGGGAGTAGCCTATGGCGCCCTGTTTGCTCTAACGGTATTTGTCGAGCCCACACCAAGGGAGATGACGGTCAAAATACCAGCCAAAAAGTTGAATCCACAATAAGATCCCAGAGGTTTGGGCGTGAGCGAAGCGCATCTGGTAGAAGCCTTTCTTGAGATGATGAGCGCAGAACGAGGTTCTGCAAAAAACACCCTTGAGTCTTATGAACGCGATCTTTCCGGCTACATTGTTTATTTGTCAGACAATGGACAACGACCCTCTACCTGCCAGACGGATGTCATTCGTAAACATCTTGGAAGTCTTGTTTCGGAGGGTATGTCAGCGTCCACACAGGCACGGCATCTTTCTGCCATTCGTCAGTTTCACAAATTCCTGTTCGCTGAAGGAGTTCGTTCGGAAGACCCTACTTCAACGATTGAAAGTCCCAAGACCGGCCGCCCATTGCCAAAGGTGATGAGTGTCGAAGATGTTGATGCGCTTCTTGGTCTGGCAGAAGCTGAAATGAATCTTTCGGGGATTTCAGATGCCCAACGGCTTCGGGCGGCGCGCCTCTATTGCCTGCTTGAATTGTTGTATGCAACTGGAATGCGCGTCAGCGAACTGGTCGGTCTGCCAGCAACCTGTGCGCATGAAACCGGTCGTTTCCTAACCATTGTCGGCAAAGGAAACAAAGAGCGTATTGTGCCGCTCTCAGATCGCTGCAAAGATGCAATACATGCTTACATCAATTGCCAAAACAGCTCAGGCAAACAGGCCGACAGCGCTTTCCTGTTTCCCGCAAACTCGAAAGACGGACATTATGCCCGGCAAGCATTTGGGCGGGATTTGAAAGACCTTGCTATCCGGACGGGGCTTGATCCAGCTCAGGTTTCGCCGCATGTCCTGCGTCATGCCTTTGCCAGCCACCTTCTTCAAAATGGTGCAGATTTAAGAGCTGTCCAGCAATTGTTGGGGCATTCCGATATCTCCACAACACAAATTTATACCCACGTGTTGGATGAAAGATTGAAACAACTGGTGGAAGAACATCACCCGCTTGCAAAAACCTGAATGGTCAACTGCCAAACGGCAGTACTATGCCCGATGGTTTTCTGACCCGGGTTATTCACCCACAACACGAAATGGCGCAGGTTGGCTATGGGCAGTGTAACCGTCACGGGTTTGTGGTGTTTTCATACCTAGCGCTTGACCTGCAATCTGATTTCTCAAAACCTGTGCCGTGCCGCCGCCGATGGTGAACATGCGAACATCACGGTACATGCGTTCGAGAGGTTCCTGGTCGCCATAGCCGCGTGCACCAAACATTTGCAGCGCGTCATTAACAGTTTTGATTGCTGCCTCTGATGCAAACAGTTTTGCGCGTGCGGCCAATGTCATGTCAGGGAAACCGGTCGGACTTGTGTCTGCTGAGCGCGCTGCTTCATGCAACATGAGACGGGATGCATGAACACTTGTGTCCATGTCTGCAATCATCCACTGCAAACCCTGGAACTCCGCAAGTGGACGACCGAATTGTTCACGTTCCTTGATATAGTCCTTGGCGCGGCCCAAAGCGCCGGCAGCAATGCCCATTGCTACTGTTCCCGCGCCAACGCGCTGTGAATTGTAGGCAGTCATCAGTTCTGCAAAACCCTTCCGGTATCCAGATTTTGGTTGCAGAGCAAAACGTTCATCAACTTCAACATTTTCAAAATGTAATTCAGCTTCCGGCATGCCGCACAAGCCCATGGTATGCTCGCGCCTACGCACTTCAAATCCTTGTGGGTTGATGCCTTTCGCCGGATCACGGTGCATAATGAACCCACCAATGCCAAGATTGTTTCCCTGTTCATCAATGACTTGTGCAAAGACGAGGTGTAGTTTGGATACGCCGCCGCCGGTAATCCAGTGTTTTGTGCCATTCAGGATATATCGGTTGCCTTGCTTTCGGGCGGTCGTTTGCATTTCGGTGGCAGCACTGCCTGCCTCCGGCTCAGTAATGCAAATAGCAGGCTTGTCGCCTGCGAGAACAATGGGCGCGCAAAACTCTTTTTGCTCTTCCGTACCATAGGCCATGATGGCACTGATGCCACCCATATTGGCCTCAACAACAATACGCGCTGTCAAAGTACATGCCTTGGCAATCTCTTCGATGACCAGCACGCAATCATGATAGGACGCACCAAGCCCGCCGTATTCCCGGGGTAGGGTCATGCCCATAAGGCCTGCATCTACCAAGTGGGGAATATTGTCCCAGCAATAGGTCCTTGTTTTGTCCCATTCAGCAGCGCGTGCGGCAAATACCGGCGCGAGCTCTTGAGCAAGTTCCTGATAAAGATTTGGTCTGATTGCAATCATATTGGGCTCCGATTCTAGAATAGTGCCGGATTGTTAAATACGAAACAATCGAATAAATATGTATGTTAAATACAGGAAAACTGAATATGCAAACGCGCGCACTTCAAACTTTGGTTCGAGTTTCAACCCTCGGGTCTTTTGCCAAAGTGGCAAAAGAGATGAATACCACGATCTCGACAGTTTCCATGCAGGTCAGATCGGTGGAGGAACAATTGGGTTTGGAATTGTTTGATCGTGCCCACAGGCCGCCCAAACTCACGCCAATTGGGAGGCAGGTTTGTGAAAGGGCAGGTGATTTGCTGAGTGCCGAAAACAGGTTGTTGGCGCTCTCAAACAGGGATGGAGAACTTGCTGGAAACTTCAGGATTGGTTTCGTCGCAACTGCCAGTGTGAGGCTGTTGCCCGGGTTTTTAGAAAACGCCCGCCAAAGCGCCTCGGGCGCAAGTTTTGAACTTGAAACCGCTTTGTCAGAAGTGTTGGAGGAGCGGGTGCAGTCAGGTTTGCTGGATGCAGCGGTGGTTACTGAATCACAAGAGAGCAAGGCAGGTCTTGAATATCATGTGCTGCGCACGGAGGCATTGAAGTTCGCCATTCCAAAGCACTATGCCGGTATGCGTGTTTCAGAATTGCGAACAGAGCTTCCTTTCATTCAGTTCAATCCGGGGTCAGGCATTGGTAAATTAATCGAACGCTTTATGTCTGATTTCAGTTCAGAACGCGCAAAGCAGGATATTGTTCTGGAAAGTGTTGAGGCGATAGTTGAATGCGTAAACAGAGGTATGGGTTTTACGCTCCTGTCGGAGCCGGATATCGTTCGATATGCATCAAAGGCCTGCTCTATTGTCCCAGTCAATTCACAGGCACTGGAAAGACATCTTTCGCTTGTGGTTCGGTCTCGTGCCTTTTCTGCTTCTTCTCGGGATCAATTGATCCGCTTGTTCGAATAGGCTGTGTTATTAATATTATATTGAAAAAATCGATTTAATCTATTTTTTTATTTCGTTTTACGAATGATAATTGATCTGTCATAGTGTCTTCAACAACGGCGCATCGCTTCCGAATTCTTGCAGTGAAATATCGGCGAGACAGGTTACAAGATTTAGCGTTGGCAGTCGTTTAACAGTTTCAACGAGGTTGTTTTTGCCAGCCTAGACCTCGTTGTAAGGGCAACGATACCCCCATTTTCGTTGTCTCACTTTTAGAGGCAGAGTTTCCAAAAGGAGACCTGCCTCTTTTCTTTTTCAGCGCTCAAAATTCTCCCCAAACTGTATTTATCAAATTCAAGCGCTGAGTTTGCCGCGCGCTTTTTGCGTGCAAGGGCTTGGGTGGTTTCGAGATTAGAGTGGTATTGGAAAAACAAATTTAAAATATGCGAATAAATTGTTTTACTTATTAATTAGGCTTTTGCACAGTGGCAACGTTAATTCTGAAACAGCGATGTGTGGCGCTGATGTGGTTGTTCTGTGGGTTTCATTTTGCTGAAAAAAACCTTAGGGGCGGGAGCGACTGCTTTCAGAAGTATCGGAGTCAACATGCCAGCCTGACTCTGATTCAGGCAACCATGGCCCGACCCACATAAGGGCCATGGTTGCGCCTGTTATCCGGGCCGCTGATAATTTTGAGGAATAGCGATCTTTAACCGAACGCATTTATTCAGTTAATCTTGACTTTGCATTGTCAAATCGCCAGTGTGCCGCCGAATTCGCAGGGTTTAAAAAGCCCTATGGACAACCCTTTTCGAGAACATCCTCAATCCATGCCAAGTTACCTAGAATTTGAAAAAGCCGTCGCGGATCTGGAAGGCCAGATCAAGGAACTCCGCAGTGTATCTGAAGGTGGGGATGAGGTCGATATTTCGGAAGAAATCCGCCGATTGGAGGGTAAGGGCGATGAGATTTTGAAAAATCTCTATTCGAAGCTCACTCCATGGCAAAAAACGCAAGTTGCAAGGCATCCTGATCGCCCGCATTTTATAGATTACCAGAAAGCGTTGATTACTGATTTCACGCCACTGGCAGGCGATCGGTATTTTGGCGAAGACCACGCAGTATTCGCAGGTCTTGGACGGTTTGAAGGTCAGGCTGTTGCTGTAATTGGTCAAGAAAAGGGTATGAATACAGAGACCCGCCTGAAGCACAATTTCGGCATGGCGCGGCCTGAAGGGTATCGCAAGGCCATCCGGGTTATGGACTTGGCAGAACGCTATGATTTACCGGTGATTTCACTGGTGGATACTGCTGGTGCTTATCCAGGAATGGGGGCAGAGGCGCGTGGTCAAGCTGAAGCTATTGCCCGCTCCACAGAGAAATGCCTCAATCTGAAAGTTCCAATGATTTCTGTGGTGATCGGTGAGGGTGGTTCCGGTGGCGCGATAGCGATTGCATCGGCAAACCGGGTCTACATGCTGGAGCACTCAATCTACAGTGTGATTTCGCCTGAAGCTGGTGCCTCAATTCTCTGGCGGGATTCTACCCGCGCCGAAGATATTGCCACGACCATGAAAATTACCGCCCAGGATCTTCTTGGAATGGAGATCGTCGATGGCATCATCCCAGAGCCCCTTGGCGGCGCGCATCGCGATCATGATTCTGTTTTTGCATCAACGCACGAACAGCTGAAAACAGCCCTGGGCGATCTTGCGAAATTTGATGGTGATGCGTTGAAGAAGCAGCGCCATGAGAAGTTTCTTGCAATGGGACGCAACCTTGCCTGATTTTTGCCTTTGTCGCGAATAAAGTCTGCGAGAATTCTTGGTTCAACTAACGAAAATGTGACTTTGCGGTGGTAACTGCTTGTCAACATGCTTGTTATAAGACTGAATGCTCTTAGAGGGTGTTATCTGCGGGTTTTAGGTTTGGCTTTCCGTGCTTCAAAATTGGTGACAGTAGTCTTTGCTGGAACGGTGCTTGCTGCTTGCAACGGCGTGTTGGAAAGCAGTGTGCCGAAGCATGAAAAGCCTGTTCCGGAATATCTGACCAAGAAGATGAAAACCAAGGGCATGAGCCTTGGCGCCCCCATCCTTCTGCGCATTTTCAAAGAAGAAAACGTGATGGAAGTCTGGAAGCAGGATCACACCAAGCGATATGCTCTTCTTAATTCCTATGAGATCTGTAAATGGTCAGGCAAACTTGGGCCGAAACATAAAGAAGGCGATCGTCAGGCACCTGAAGGTTTTTACCACGTTACGCCCGGATTGATGAACCCAAACTCAAGTTATCATCTATCGTTCAATATGGGTTTTCCCAATGCTTACGACCGGGCGAATGACCGTACTGGATCATATTTGATGATCCATGGCGCATGTTCTTCCGCCGGGTGTTATTCCATGACTGATGAATATGTGGAAGAAATTTACGCCATGGCCAGGGAAGCGTTCAAAGGTGGTCAAAAGGCATTTCAAATTCAGGCTTATCCATTCCGCATGACCGCGGAGAACCTGGCCCAAAAAGTAGGGCACCAGGATTTCGAATTCTGGAAAATGCTCAAAGAGGGCAGTGACCACTTTGAAGTAACCCGCAAACAACCGAAAGTAGATGTGTGTGAGAAACGTTATGTTTTCAATCGCTATGCGGATGAAGGCGAGCGATTCCAATCTCGTGCGATTTGCCCACCTGCAAAGATGCCGCGCAGTCTGGCACTTGCCTTCAATCAGAAGCAGGAGAAGGACCAGAGCGTTTTTGACAAAGTCCTTAAACGCAATGCATCGAATCTCTTTGTGAAACCTGAGGACAAGCCACGGATTGCGCAAGCATCTATTAAAGCGAGCCCAACTCAGGGTGCTTTGGGAATTCTCGAGCCAAAGCCGGTTGTTGCTGCAGTGCCTTTAAAGCCAGAGGCTGATGAATCCAACGACACGTCAACTGATAATGCAACAAAGGTGATTGTTGGGGAACAGGATGCAAACCCGATCAGTGCTGAAGTGAGTGCGCCGGATACAAGTGCTTCTCAACAAGCTGAAGGTCTGGAAAGGGAGACCCTCCCCAACACTGCGGTTCCAGAAAAGGCTAACCGGCCAACCGCAGCGACTGGTTCTTAGGGACAAAAAACCCGCTCAAAGGATGCAATCGATGAGCGGGTTCTTTCAATTTCGGGCCTATTTCAGTGCTTCAACTTTGGTCTTCAACTCTTCATCCAGAATTTCGAACTCGAACTTCTTGCGCGCATTCTGGGTCAGGTTGAAGTATTTCTCCCGTGCGACCATCTGACGGACCTGATCCTTGACATCGTCATAGGCGGGTGGAGGGGTAATTCTGGCTTCTTCTTTCAGGATGACATGCCAGCCAAACTGCGATTTAACCGGATCTGTTGTGTATTTGCCGTCTTCCAGAGCAAACGCAGCAGTTTCAAATTCGGGAACCATCTGGCCTTTTCCGAAGAAGCCCAAATCACCACCATTTGGGCCGCTGGGTCCGGTAGATTTGCTTTTTGCCAATTCAATGAAATCGGCTCCACCATCCAGCTCTGCAATAATTTCACGTGCTGCTTCTTCTGTTTCAACCAGAATGTGCCTGGCTTTAACCTCTTGAGACTCCGGGAAGTTTTTTATCTCAATATCGTAGCGTGTTTTGAGTTCATCGTCGGTGATGACATCAAGTGCCTGTTTTTGAAACAGCTCATTGTGCAGTGTGCGTGAGCGGGTGAATGCCATGCGTGCTTTAAAGTTTGGTGTTTGATCCAAGCCGGCTTCTTGTGCTGCAGCGGCGAGAAGCTTGATGTCAATCAAGGCATTCAGGATAGCAGCGCGCCTGTTTTCTGCGGGAGTTTGTGCAAATTGCTGAAGCATGTCCACTTCTGCCAGTGCAAGTTCCTGCTCTGTAATCTCAATGCCGTTCACTTTTGCAATGACTTTGACGCCTTCTGCTTCTTGCGCCATTGAAGGAAGTGACATGAACAAGGCTAAGCCTGCAGCAATTGCTGTCTTTTTCAACTGAATTGCGGTGCGGTGTTGAGCCATTGGAAACCTTTCAAATAAACTACAAATCAATTTTGACTTCGATGCCTGAACGAATTCGCGTCAGACTAACGTGCATGTGCCCGTGACTGACGTTGACATAGGCTATTGTCCCTCTTATCTGTCGATTGTTCGAACGTCCAGTTTTCTCGGCACACTTTTATGTAATGCGCTTGTTGGCGATTTACATCTCAAGGGTCTGGAAAAGTGAATAGAAATTCCATCATAGGGTTTACCCCCGTTGTCGTGAGGCCTCATGGGCATTTTTAGTGGCATAGCCAGCAAAATTTTTGGTTCAGCAAACGATCGCGAGCTGAAAGCGTTTTATCCTAAAGTTGAAGCAATCAATGCGCTGGAATCCGAAATGGTAGCGCTTTCTGATGAAGCTTTGCGCGGGAAAACGGATGAATTCCGCAAGATGCTTGATGACGGCACAAAGCTTGATGACCTTCTTGTTCCAGCCTTCGCGGTGGTTCGTGAAGCTGCGAAACGGTCCCTTGGTATGCGTCATTTCGATGTACAGCTTATTGGCGGCATGATTTTGAACGGCGGTAACATCTCGGAAATGCGTACGGGTGAGGGTAAGACCCTTGTCGCCACGCTTGCCACCTATCTTAATGCATTGCCCGGAAAAGGCGCTCACGTTGTGACGGTAAACGACTATCTTGCCCAGCGTGATGCTGAGTGGATGGGACAGGTTTACGGGTTCCTGGGAATGTCCACAGGCGTAATCATAGGTGGCATGGACGATTTGGCGCGTAAAGAAGCGTATAATTGTGACATTACTTATGGAACGAACAACGAGTTCGGCTTCGATTATCTTCGCGATAACATGAAGCATGAGTTGGCGGAAATGGTGCAGCGTGAGCATCATTTTGCCATTGTCGATGAAGTCGATTCAATTCTGGTCGACGAAGCGCGTACGCCTTTGATTATTTCCGGTCCGCTTGAAGACAAGTCAGATCTTTACACAACGATTGACGCCTTCATTCCAAACATAGCTGACGAAGACTTCGAGCTGGATGAAAAACAGCGCTCTGTGACCTTTACAGAAGAAGGCAATGAAAAGCTTGAAAACAATCTTCGCGAAGCCGGTCTTCTGAAGGGTGACTCCCTCTATGATATTGAGAATGTTTCGATTGTTCACCATGTGAATAACGCGCTAAAGGCGCACAAGCTTTTCACCAAAGACAAAGACTACATTGTTCGCAATGACGAGGTGGTAATTATTGACGAATTTACCGGACGCATGATGCCGGGTCGTCGCTATGGTGAAGGTCAGCATCAGGCACTGGAAGCAAAAGAAAAGGTTAGCATTCAGCCGGAAAACCAGACCCTCGCATCAGTAACGTTCCAGAACTATTTCCGCATGTATGACAAACTGTCAGGCATGACGGGTACTGCGATGACCGAGGCTGAAGAGTTTGCCAATATTTACGGCCTGAACGTTGTGGAAGTTCCTACCAATCTTCCGGTGGCGCGTATTGACGATGACGATGAAGTTTATCGTACGTTTGAAGAAAAATACCGGGCGATTGGGGCTCTCATTCAGGAATGCCGTGATCGTAGGCAGCCTATCTTGGTCGGGACGACTTCAATTGAGAAATCCGAGTATCTGGCAGAAATCTTGAAGAAGAACGGTCTGAAGGATTTTCAGATCCTGAACGCTCGCCATCATGAGCAGGAAGCGCAGATTATTGCGGCAGCCGGCGTTCCTGGTGCGGTCACGATCGCGACCAATATGGCAGGTCGTGGTACCGATATTCAGCTTGGCGGTAATTTCGAGATGCGTTGTGCGCTGGACATTCCGGAAGATGCTGATGAAAAGACGCGCGAAGACATGGAAACGAAAATTCGCGAGGAGATTGAAACCCTGAAGGCAGAAGCTAAGGCTGCAGGCGGGCTTTATGTCATCGGAACTGAACGGCACGAAAGTCGCCGGATTGATAATCAGTTGCGGGGCCGTTCAGGCCGGCAGGGTGATCCGGGGCACTCGAAATTCTTCCTCTCGTTGCAAGATGATCTGATGCGGATATTTGGTTCAGATCGCATGGATGGCATGCTGCAAAAGCTTGGTCTGAAAGAAGATGAAGCCATTGTTCACCCATGGATCAACAAGGCATTGGAGCGTGCCCAGAAAAAGGTCGAATCCCGCAACTTTGATATTCGGAAAAACCTTCTGAAATTCGATGATGTGATGAATGATCAGCGTAAGGTGGTATTTGACCAACGCAAGGATTTGATGCGCGGTGAAGACCTGTCTGAAACTATCACTGATATGCGTCACGAGTTGATTGAAGATCTTGTGGCAAGACACATCCCTGAAAAAGCATATCCAGAACAATGGGATACGATCAATTTGCAGCAGGATGTGATGCAGTTCCTCAATCTCGATTTGCCTATCGTTGAGTGGGCAAATGAAGACGGCATTGATGAAGAGCAGATCATTGAACGCTTAACTGATGCTGCGGACGAGTTTTATGAAGAAAAAGTTGCACGGTTTGAGGATGCCGAAGAGGGTATCTCCAAGATGGTGGAAAAGCAGTTTATGCTGAATTCCCTGGATTCATTGTGGCGCGAACATCTTGCAGCCCTCGATCATCTTCGCTCGGTTGTTGGCTTCCGAGGTTATGCCCAACGTGATCCGCTTCAGGAATACAAGTCTGAAAGTTTCGAATTGTTTGAAGGGCTTTTGTCGAACCTTAGACAGGCTGTCACCGCGCAGATGATGCGCGTTGAACTGGTCAACCAGGATGAGATGCCGCTGGGTGGCATGGGTGATATGAGTGGTGCGCCTGAAGGCCCGACAACCGCGTTTGGTGATCCGCTACCGTTTGTTGATGAAGAAACCATTGCAAGCTGGGGGAAAGTTGGACGAAACCAGCCGTGTCCTTGTGGATCCGGCCTCAAGTACAAGCATTGCCACGGTCAATTCATTTAGGTCTGCAACATAGGGATGGAAGCAAATGAAAGTCTCTCCACTTGCTCCAAAACTTTACCCGGAACTTCCGCCGCTCAAAGGTGTCGCCCTTGCGGCAATTGAAGCGGGTATCAAATATGTTGGCCGAAAAGACCTTTGTCTGATCAGATTTGACAAACCGGCTGAAATTGCTGGTGTTTTCACGACTTCCAAATGCCCGTCTGCACCGGTTGACTGGTGTCGGAAACATCTTTCAAAGGGTAAGGCCAATGCCATTCTGGTCAACTCCGGCAATGCAAATGCATTCACCGGCAAGAAAGGCGCTGATGCTGTAATTCTGTCCGCAAAGGCAGTCGGCGCGGTGCTTGGCTGCTCTCCGAAAACGGTGTTTCTTGCCTCAACGGGTGTCATTGGCGAGCCTCTCGATGCAAGCGGGTTTGAAGAGAAAGTCCGCATGACTGAAGCGGTTCTTTCAGAAGACAAGTGGCATGAGGCAGCGCAAGCGATCATGACCACGGATACCTATCCCAAACTCGCAACGCGCAGTTTTGAAATAGAGGGTAAGACTTACAGCCTCAATGGCATTGCTAAGGGATCGGGCATGATTGCGCCTGACATGGCAACCATGCTGGCATTTCTTGTGACCGACTTGCCAGTCGACAATAAAGTGCTTCAAAAACTTTTGTCGCGGAATACGAAAAACACCTTCAATGCGGTGACGGTTGATAGTGATACATCCACCAGCGATACGGTGTTGCTGGCTTCTTGTGGAGAAGGCAAGAAAATTACAGAAGCAGGCGACGCGCGCCTGAAAGTGTTCAAATCTGCACTTGAAGAAGTGATGCACGAACTCTCCATGTTGCTTGTCCGTGATGGCGAAGGGGCAACCAAACAAGTTGGAATAACGGTAACGGGTGCAAAAAATAAGCGCTCTGCCCGGAGAATAGCGCTTGCAATCGCCAATTCTCCGCTGGTCAAAACCGCAATCGCCGGAGAGGATGCCAATTGGGGGCGCATCGTCATGGCGGTCGGTAAAGCCGGCGAGCCCGCCGATCGCGACAAGTTGGAGATCCGGTTCGGGGATGTGGTTGTGGCGCGTGAAGGTGAGCGTGTGCCAGACTACAATGAAGAAGACGCATCAAAGATCATGAAGAATGACGAGATCGAGATTTATGTCGATTTGGGTCTCGGCAATGGTTCGGCAAAAGTCTGGACGTGTGATCTGACCAAAGAGTATGTGGCGATAAACGGCGACTATCGTAGCTGAGTGCATTTTGACAAACACGGCCACCCAGAAAGAGGATGAAATGATGCAGTTCTTGGCTCAGGTGCGCAGGCTTGAGGCTGTCAGTTTTCGCTCATTCCCGTCCACTTCCACACACTATGACGGCACTTGGGCTTTGCGCTTGACTGCTGGACATCCAGCCAAACGCCTTAATTCGGTAAATCCTTTGGACCCTTCCGACCATGCATTTGTGGATGCGCGGCTCGAACTGGCAAAACGACGTTTTGAGAGCTTTGGTCGACCCCTGGTGTTTCGTCAGTCGCCGCTCGCGCCTCGTGAGTTAGAATCGCTTCTTGATGATCGCGGCTGGATACGATTTGATGAGAGCATTGTTATGATGCTGGATCTGAAGACGGTCGATCTTTCTAACGCTCAAGACTATGTGCCGATCAAGGATATCGGCTACTGGGTCGACAGCTTTCTTGAATTGTCAGATGAGGCAAAAAACACGAAGCCAGGCCTGTTTGAGGTAATTTCATCCATAAAACCGAATTCAGGGCTTTTTGTAAAAAGCGTCGGTGATGAGCGTGTTGCTGCCGTCAGATGCGTCCATGACAACGACCTTGCCGGGATTTTTGATCTCGTGACTGGAAGGGGTTTTCAACGTCAGGGTCATGCCCGTAGCCTTGTGCTGAGCGCGTTGAAATGGGCCAAGATTTCAGGCGCGCGCCACGCCTGGTTGCAGGTCGTCGCAGAAAATGCATCAGCTAGGGAACTTTATACCAGTATCGGATTTCGTGAGTTGTATCGTTACAGCTACCGTATGGCTCCGGCAGGAAGTTAGAGCATCATGTCAAAACCTGTGATCCTTGTGAGTGCCTGCGCATTGGTTGATGCGGACAACAGAATTCTCATCGCGCAACGGCCCGAAGGTAAATCCATGGCTGGGCTTTGGGAATTTCCGGGCGGCAAGCTTGAGCCAGGTGAAAGCCCTGAGGAGACCTTGATACGCGAGCTCGAAGAAGAACTAGGGGTTAAAACATGGGAAAGTTGTCTGGCACCGTTGAGTTTTGCCAGTTATCCCTATGATGACTTTCACCTTTTGATGCCGCTATTCATTTGTAGAAAGTGGGAAGGATATCCTCAGGCCCGTGAAGGCCAGAACCTGAAATGGGTAAGGGCCGGTGCGTTGCGAGAATATCCGATGCCGCCAGCGGATGAGCCACTGATTCCAGCGTTAATGGATATTTTATAGTTTTGTTCCATTTTTAACGATTATAGCGCGACCGTGGTGGGCATGGCGCGAAATTTTCGGGGAAATGATATGAAACTTGTCAATGAAATTCTTGGATTCCTGCTTCCGCAACGTACAGGTCATACATTTCAGTTTGCGGTATTCTTGAGTGGGGTCGCAATTCTGTTCGCTCTGTTCGGCGTACCTTTGTTAGATAAAGCGGCTGAAGAATATGCGGAAAACAGAGGTTTTGGGATCGACCGTGTGATCACAAGTTCGGTTGAGAAACTCGAACGCACAACCGTTAGGAGAAGCGTGCTTGACAAGTAATATTGACTAGCTCACTTTCCTTACAATTTGATCTTTCTCGTATACGGAATTTTTGCCCAAGTTATTAACTCGGGCTTTAAGCGTTACCCTTAGTTTGTCTGTATTGGCAGATTCGAAGGAAAAGAGTTGTGGGCAATATGATTGCGAAATTTTTGAGAGACGAGAGCGGAGCGACCGCCATTGAATACGGTCTTATTGCTGCTCTTGTTGCCGTGGCTACAATTGGCGGTATGCAAGCTTTGGGCTCTGCAAATCTCAATATGTACAATGACCTTGAAACAACCATTCTTGGTGCAGGTGTTGGCGGCTGATACTTTCAGGCCGCGTTCACTATTTTTCCAAGAAATCGGACAGCGAAGCTTTAGCAGATCCGGGCTTCAAGGGCTTTTGTTGGGATGCATGTGGCGCCCAACCGGACAGAAATACAATTTCTGCTGTAACGCGGATTTTTCCATCAGCATCTGAAAATCTCTCAAAATAAATTTCTTCGCAACGTTTGAACAGTTTTCGTGACGCATATGGCTGTTTTGAAGCCAATGATCTCGTCGCAGCCATTGCCCTCAAGTCTCCGGCGAGAGATTTCAACGAACTGTAACGAATGGTATAGTGTTCACTGTCGACAACCGGGAGTGCAAACCCGGCGCGTTGAAGCAGATTGCCATATTGGCGAACTTCTCCAAAAGGTTCTATCCGTAGCGATACATTGCCAGTCAATTCAGACTCAGCCGCAATAATGCATTCTCTGAGTTCTTTTAGCGTCTGATCTCCTGGCAAGGCAGCAAGGAAAAGGCCATCAGGTGCAAGTGACCTTCTTATTTGAGACAACATACCCGGCAAATCATTCATCCAATGAAGCCCGAATATACTTGTAATCAAGTTTTGGCTCTCCGGGTCAATTGGAATGCCTTTTTGCTCATCCCAACTTTGATTTTGGCTCTGGAATTGGTCATCATATCTTCCAACCGCCAAAAGGTCGCCAAAAGCAGCAATATTCTTGACGTTCGGTGCGTTGGATAATTTTTCCTGCATGTGCCCGAAAAGACTGAACAAATCCAGAGCATTATCGAATTGACGATTGACCACAGACAGGCGTTCAGCAATTACCTCGGACGCAAGTTCCGCCAAAAAACCTGCATCATCCTTGTTAATCTTCCTTGCGCGAGCAATGATCGCCTTCCTGCGTTCGTTGCTGAACAATTGCTTAGGACTCGTCTTTTCCATGCAATGTGATTAGACTTTTTGAATGGACGTTTCCACGGCTATTTCGAGCATCGGTCAAAAACTCGCAAGGCACTCGCGTTTGCTGGCAGATATTGTTGTCCCACCGACATGTTTGACCTGCGACGCATTCGTTTCGGAACAGGGGGGATGTTGTGCAACCTGTTGGCAGCAGCTCCGGTTTGTTTCCAAACCGTTCTGCCCGGTTTTGGGAACGCCTCACTCTGTTGATCTGGGCGAAAACATCCATTGTGCAGAGGCTTTAGCTGATCCACCGCCTTTCACACGGTTACGTTCAGTGGTGCTTTATGACAAGCTCGCCCGGCAACTGATATCTTCCCTTAAATATGGAGATCGCACTGATCTTGGTCCTTGGCTTGCTGAGTGGATGCGCGCAGCTGGAAATGAACTGATTGAAGATGCAGATTTGATTGTGCCGGTTCCTCTCCATAACAAACGCCTGTTGGCACGCCGTTTCAACCAATCGGCCGAATTGGCCAGACCTCTGGCGAAATTGTCTGATGTCCCGTTCAAACCCAAGGCTCTTGTCCGCAAAAAACATACTCAAAGACAAGTTGGATTGACGCAAAGCCAACGGGAACGAAATCTTTCAGGCGCCTTTATTGTGCCGGAAGAGAAAAAGATTGAAGTGGCCGGAAAGACTGTCTTGCTTGTAGATGATGTTTATACAACCGGTGCCACAGCGAAAGCTGCAACCCGTGCTTTGTTGCGTTCCGGAGCCGATCACGTTGACGTGTTGGTGTTCGCAAAGGTTGAAACAGAACTCCTTTAATCTCTATATACGGAGCAGTTTAATCGGAGGCTGTAATGTCTGAAGTTGTAATTTATACGCGAAAAATGTGCGGCTATTGCAGTGCCGCAAAGTCATTGCTCAAGTCGAAAGGTGTGAAGTTTACCGAACACGACGGAACCTTTGACCAAAGAGTTCGAGCAGAGATGGTCCAAAAGTCAAATGGTGGGCGAACATTCCCGCAGATTTTTATCGGCAAGACCCATGTCGGTGGATGCGATGAACTGCATGCTCTCGACAGGGCGGGCAAGCTCGATCCACTATTGAAAGCCAGCTGACTATGAAGGTCGCTGCTGTTCAAATGCGTTCAAAGGGAACAATTGAGAGCAATTGTGCCGACTTTGAGCAATTTGTCCGGGAAGCAGCGGCAGCCGGTGCTGAATATATTCAGACACCTGAGATGACAGGTGTTTTGCAAAGGTCGCGCCGTAACCTGTTTTCCCAGATCAAATCGCAGGATGAGGATCCGTTGGTCCGATTGGCATCAACGCTCTCGGCGGAACTTGGAATATGGTTGCATGTTGGAAGTCACGCAATACGCCTTGGCGAGGAAAAAGCTGCCAACCGTGCTTTCTTTTTTGGACCAGACGGAACGCTGATTGCGACTTACGACAAGATACACATGTTCGATGTTGATTTGGAAAACGGCGAAAGCTGGCGGGAATCCAATGTGTATCAACCCGGTGAGAAAACCAAACTGGTCAGAGCAGGTGAAGCACATGTTGGTTTGTCCATCTGCTACGATATTCGTTTTCCCGATATCTATAGGCAACAGGCTCTGGCAGGGGCAGAAATTCTTACTGCACCTTCGTCATTCACAAGGCAGACAGGCTATGCTCATTGGCATATCCTGATGCGTTCGCGCGCGATCGAAAACGGTGCTTTCATGGTGTCGGCAGCGCAAGGTGGTGATCATGAAGATGGAAGACAAACTTTCGGACATTCGCTGATTATCGATCCATGGGGCAAGGTTTTGGCGGAAAAACCGGACGAAGAGCCCGGCATCATTTTCGCCGAACTTGACCTGAACAGCGTGGCGCAAGCCCGAAGGAAAATCCCAAGTCTTGCCAATTCAAGGGATTTTGTGCTTGAAGATGCCACCCTTGAAACTGGTTCAATAAATGAGGCGGCTGAGTGATAAAATATGCTCTAATCTGTGATCAGGCTCACGAGTTTGAAGCGTGGTTCGGGTCAAGTGACGATTATGACAAGCAGCGCAAACGCGGGTTTGTGGATTGTCCGGTGTGCGGTTCCAACAAGGTTGAAAAAATGTTGATGGCGCCAGGTGTGTCAGGCACCAAGAAGACCGGTAGTGCGGACGTGCCAATGACTACCATGCCTCAAATGCCTGCTGAAATGGTGGAAAAGCTGCGCGAGATTAAACAACATGTCGAAGCGAATTCCGAAAATGTTGGCGACAAGTTTCCCGAAGAAGCACGAAAAATTCATTACGGCGAGTCAGAAGCGCGCGGGATATACGGTAAGGCGAGTGTAGAAGAAGCTGCCAGCCTTGTGGAAGAGGGCGTTGGAGTCATGCCGATTCCTGAGTTGCCGGAAGATAAAAATTGAAGGCTGTTTTTCCTAGCCTTTTAATGGACCAGATCAAGCCTCGCGGGCGCGTAGCAAATCTTTTGATAACTTGCTGTGATCAAAAGCACTGATCGCAAATTTCTCCATATATTACATTTCATGCAAGGGGCATTTTCATGTGTGGAGAATATTATGTCTATACTCAAAATTCTTAAAGCTACTACCGTGGCAGTTTTAGCCACAACCAGTGTTGCTTCAGCGGCACAAGATTGTTTTCATTTTGATCTGCGACCGGGTGATAGCCCTTGGCGGGGTGGTGAGTTCATCCTTGCTGGTGACCAAATTCAAA
This sequence comes from Rhizobiaceae bacterium, assembly GCA_030065115.1. GTDB lineage: Bacteria > Pseudomonadota > Alphaproteobacteria > Rhizobiales > Rhizobiaceae > JAALLB01. Next base: position 23,224 of record JASJDO010000027.1, read on the forward strand.
TGATCGTTGAACCTGGACCTATTACACGACCGAATGGTTCGCAAACACAAGGCGGCCCTGAGTATCGTGTAGTACCATCGCGTTGTGATCTCGCAGCAGATACTGTGTACACCCAGAACTCTAACCTGAATTTCTTCTTCAACTCGAACGCTGGGCCGATCACCGAGATCAGCGTCAACGTTTGTGACTTCGGCGGATATGAGAACGTGTCTGGTATCGTCAAGGAGATCAAGTTTGTGGGCGACCTTCCAAAGGTTGACGGTGCCAATCTGCCGACGCCTAACGGTTCAGATATTCTTGTGAATGTGGTTGAAAAACCCATTAATGGTGGCCGAATTGCAAAACTAAAGTTTAGCGGAAAAGATATCCGCGAACTTGCTGTCGGTGGCCAGGAGTTATTCATCAACTCAATTTGTGTTGGTACCAAAAAGTAAAACATTTATTGAAAGAGGCAGGCTTTGACCTGCCTCTTTCCGGTATCTGGTTTTGTGTGGTATCTCGCGATTTGTAGATAGAGATGACCATGCATCGTTCTTTAAACGTGCAGATCAGGCGCTATATCAGGCAAAGAACTCGGGCCGAAATCAGGTAGCTGTCATGGCCCTTATGAACATCGGTAATCTCAACGACGGCACTGCCTGACTCAAGCCAGCCTTTTTGCCAACACCATGTAGTTCACATCCATATCTCGTGACTTGTTCCAGCGGTCCTGGAAGACGTTGTAAAAGACGCCAGTCTGGTCAATCACTGACATGCCTTCAGCTACCATGGGCGCTTCCATTTCTTCTGGTCGAACAAGTTTCTCGTATTGATGCGTGCCTTTCGGCAGCCAACGGAGGACATTCTCTGCCATGAAGATTGCCAGCATGTTTGCTTTTGCTGTCCGATTGATTGTGGCGCAAAACATCAGCCCGCCCGGCTTCACCATCCGCGCACAGGACGACATGAACAGGTTTACATCCGCGACGTGTTCGACAACTTCCATATTGAGTATGATGTCAAATTTCTCTCCAACAGCCTCCAGTGCTTCTGAGGTTTCAGCACGATAGTCGATTTCAAGACCAGATTGGGCTGCGTGAATTTTGGCGATTTCAATGTTTGTTTCTGATGCATCCGCGCCCAACACATCCGCTCCCAGACGCGCCATGGGTTCCGACAGCAAGCCGCCACCACAGCCAATATCCAGCAAGCGCAACCCCTTGAATGCTTTTGGATCGTTCACGTCACGATCAAAATTTTCGCAGACTTTTTCCTTGATATATTGCAGCCGCACGGGATTGAACTTGTGGAGCGGCTTGAATTTACCGGACGGGTTCCACCATTCCGCAGCCATGGCGGTGAATTTGTCCACCTCAGTTGTATCAATAGTGGTATTTGCTGTGTTGGTCATGCTTGGTTCCTTCACCTGTACAGGTCGTGCATGTCATGTCCCAAGTCAAGATGGGGTGCTTGCGGCATTGTGTATTTTCGGCTATGACCCCGGCATTGCTCCGCATCGTCCGGAGCTTCTTTGTTTTCTGAGATCACGGCAGGAAGATCATTGGCCCGATTGGTTATGAAATTCGGTGGCACTTCGGTTGCGGATATTGACCGTATTCGCAATGTTGCGCGCCATGTAAAGCGGGAAGTTGAAGCCGGAAATGAGGTGGCGGTTGTTGTTTCCGCCATGTCGGGAAAAACCAATGAGCTGGTCAACTGGACGAAGGAAATTTCTCCAATCCATGACGCTCGCGAATACGATGCAGTTGTCGCCTCGGGTGAGCAGGTGACATCAGGATTGCTGGCAATGGCTTTGCAATCCATGGGAGTGGATGCGCGTTCCTGGCAGGGGTGGCAAATTCCGCTTAAAACAGACAATGCTCATGGCGCTGCGCGGATTGAGGACATTGAATCGGCTCTCCTGATAGAACGGATTTCTGGCGGGCAGGTAGCAGTGGTTGCCGGGTTCCAGGGTATTGGTCCCGACAATCGTATTGCAACGCTCGGTCGGGGTGGTTCTGACACATCAGCGGTTGCCATTGCTGCTGCGATCAATGCGGACCGTTGCGATATTTATACGGATGTGGATGGTGTCTATACGACTGACCCCCGCATTGAGCCGCGCGCCGCTCGAATGGAAAAAATTTCATTTGAAGAAATGCTGGAAATGGCATCTCTCGGTGCGAAAGTGCTTCAAGTGCGGTCGGTCGAAATGGCCATGGTGCATGGGGTTCGAACCTTTGTTCGTTCGAGTTTTGATGATCCGGAAAGTATCAATTCCAAAGCAGGGTCCAATGATCCTGTTGGTACGCTGATTTGTGATGAGGATGAGATCGTGGAAAGAGAAGTTGTAACGGGCATTGCCTACTCGAAAGACGAAGCGCAAATCTCCCTTCGCAGGGTTCCGGACAGACCGGGAATATCAGCGGCCATTTTTGGTCCGTTGGCGGATGCGCATATCAATGTGGACATGATCGTTCAAAGCGTTTCTGAAGATGGGTCGAAAACAGACATGACGTTTACGATTCCTGAAACTGACGCGCAAAAAGCTGTTGAAGTCTTGGAAACGCAGAAAGAGGCAATCGGATTCGAGAATATTCAAAGTGATACCGGCCTTTCAAAAATTTCTGTGATTGGCATTGGTATGCGGAGCCATGCCGGTGTGGCTTCGACAGCGTTTTCGGCGCTTGCGGAAAAGAATATCAACATTCGGGCAATCACAACTTCTGAGATCAAGTTCTCCTTGTTGATCGATGCTGACTACACAGAATTGGCGGTTCGTACGCTTCATGCGGTTTATGGGTTGAACAAGTAATCAATCCCAATTTCTGGCCTCAGATTTGGTGTGAGGCGTCAAAAATGGTAGAAACACAAGATGCGACTCGACATTAAAGGTCCAAGCGCACTGTTGCGCCGGTTGCGGTCTGTTATGGCGGAACCGCTCGAACCACAGACGCGTCTTGATACCATTGTCCGAGATATTGCAGCCAGTGTGGATGCTGAAGTGTGTTCTGCCTACATTCTGCGAGCAGACGGATTGCTTGAGCTTTACGCTACACAGGGATTGAAACCAGAATCGGTGCATGTATCGGTTTTGCGTGTTGGTCAGGGTCTGGTCGGTACCATTGCCGCAAGTGCGAGGCCACTTAACCTCAGTGAAGCCCAGAAACATCCGGCATTTGCCTACCTGCCTGAAACCGGGGAAGAAATTTACAATGCCTTCCTCGGGGTTCCGATTTTACGGGCAGGACGGGTATTGGGTGTTCTTGTTGTCCAGAACAAGACAAACCGGGTCTATACCGAAGCGGAAGTTGAAGCGCTTGAAACCACTGCGATGGTTTTGGCGGAACTCATTGCGACCGGAGAACTGGAAGGACTTTCAAGCAAGGACGTTACCCTTGATCTGAGCCGTCCGCTTCAATTAAATGGCATTCCGCTCTCAGACGGGATTGGCCTTGGATATGTCATTCTGCATCAGCCGAGAGTGGTTGTTACCAATCTGTTTAATGAGACGGTTGACGATGAACTGCAGCGGTTACGGGATGCGTTGCTCAAGGTTCAAGTCTCCATCGATGTGCTGTTCAAAAGTGGTAGTGTTGCCAGTGAAGGAGAACATCGAGATGTCCTTGAAGCCTATCGTATGTTTGCGCATGACCGGGGTTGGAACCGGCGGATGGAAGAGGCTATCCGAGCTGGCTTGAGCGCGGAAGCAGCGGTTGAGAAAGTCCAGAGCGATAATCGTGCTCGAATGATGCGCATTCCGGATCCCTACCTGCGGGAGCGATTGAACGACTTCGATGATCTTGCAAATCGCCTGTTGCGTGAACTTATGGGTACTTCTCTTGATCCAAAAGACGCTGGTATTGAAGGCGACCATATCATCGTGGCGCGTTCCATGGGTGCTGCTGAACTGCTGGATTATAACTCTGATCGATTGCGGGGGCTTGTACTTGAGGAAGCCGCTCCGACCTCACATGTCGTCATTGTTGCCAGGGCGCTTGGCATCCCTGTTATTGGGCAATTAAGCGACATTGTAGACAATGCTGAAAACGGCAATGCGATTATTGTCGACAGTGACGAGGGCATTGTATCGCTTCGCCCGCCGCTTGATGTGGAAGCGGCTTATGCTGGGAAGATAAAGTTTCGAGCAGGACGTCAGGCCCAATATGCCAAGCTTCGGGACAAGCCTTCCATCAGCAAGGATGGCGTTCCCGTATCGCTGAACATGAATGCTGGCCTGCTTATGGATTTACCGCAGCTCGAACAATCCGGTGCTGAGGGAATTGGCCTGTACAGAACTGAACTTCAGTTCATGGTGTCATCCAGCCTGCCAAGACCGGGTGAACAGGAGGAGCTTTATCGCAAGGTTCTTGATGATGCTGGCGATCATCCGGTTACTTTCCGGACCCTGGATATTGGTGGTGACAAGGTGCTTCCGTATCTCAAGACGATCCATGAGGAAAATCCGGCACTCGGCTGGCGTGCCATTCGTCTTTCTTTGGACCGACCCGCATTGCTGCGCCCCCAGGTTCGCGCATTGCTCAAAGCCGCAGCAGGTCGACGGTTGCGCATGATGTTGCCACTGGTTTCTGAAGTGAGCGAACTGGAACAGGTTAAAGGCCTGATAAAACGCGAAGTGGAAATGCAGACACGTTTTGGCCATGAGATGCCTACATGTTTGGAACTTGGTTGTATGCTTGAAGTGCCAAGCCTCCTTTATCAGTTGGATGAGTTAATGGCCGCCGCTGACTTCGTTTCTGTCGGCTCCAATGATCTGTTCCAATTCATTATGGCTTCTGATCGGGGCAATCCACGCGTTGCAGGCAGGTTCAGTCCGATGAGTAAGCCGTTTTTGCGAGTGCTCAAATCCATTCTGGACAAAGGCATACAAACCGGAACTCCCGTCCATCTATGCGGCGAGATTGCCGGTAGACCCCTGTCTGCGATGGCATTGCTGGGTTTGGGGTTCCGATCCATATCCATGTCATCGGCCGCAATTGGTCCGGTCAAGGCCATGCTTCTTGAGCTTGATATTGGTGAACTTGAAAATGCCCTTCATTCAGCGCTGGCGGCAACAAGTGATGATACAACCATCATGGAACTGCTGACAGATTTTGCGGACCGTCATGGTATTCCATATTAGGCGATACCTTGACTGTTCTATTTGCTTGATAAATCTGTAATTCCGTATATCCAACTTACCCATGATCGTAGATGAAAAATTAAGCCAGATGCTGGCGCGGCACGCTGCTATTGAATCGGAAATGGCAGATGGACCTGATCCCGAACAATATGTTCGACTTGCTTCCGAACATTCGGAACTGACCCCCGTGGTTGAAAAAATTCGCGAGTTCCAGGAAGCGAAATCCAACCTCGAAGGTGCAGAGGAGTTGCTGGCGGACAGCGAAACCGACGCGGAGATGCGGGAACTCGCTGAGCTTGAACGTGAGGAAGCAAAGGAAACGATTGCCGCTTGTGAAGAGCAGCTGAAAGTGCTGCTGCTGCCAAAAGATGCAGCGGATGACAAAAGTGCGATCCTTGAAATTCGTGCTGGCACCGGCGGATCGGAAGCCGCTCTGTTTGCCGGTGATCTGTTTCGCATGTACGAGCGTCACGCTGCAGAAAAAGGCTGGAAAGTCGAAATCATGTCCGAAAGTGCGGGCGATGTCGGCGGCTACAAGGAAATCATTGCTTCAGTGAATGGACGTGGTGTCTTTGCGAGACTTAAGTTTGAGTCTGGTGTGCACCGTGTACAGCGTGTCCCGGAAACAGAATCTGGTGGCCGTGTTCATACCTCAGCTGCAACCGTGGCGGTGCTTCCTGAAGCGGAAGATATTGATATTGAAATCCGCAACGAAGATATTCGCATTGATACTATGCGTGCTTCAGGCGCTGGAGGTCAGCATGTTAACACAACCGATTCTGCAGTGCGGATAACCCATTTGCCCTCAGGCATCGTTGTGACTTCCTCGGAGAAATCGCAGCATCAAAACAGGGCTTTTGCCATGAAAGCCCTTCGGGCAAAGCTTTTTGATATGGAAAGAACAAAGGCCGCGCAAGAACGAGCCGATGCCCGCAAAGGTCAGGTTGGCAGTGGTGACAGGTCCGAGCGAATCCGGACTTATAACTTCCCGCAAGGTCGCATGACTGATCACCGCATCAATCTCACGCTTTACAAGCTGGACCGCTTGATCATGGGAGAAGGATTGGATGAAGTGATTGACGCCTTGATCACAGATTTTCAGGCGAGCCAATTGGCGGCCATGGAAGAAGATGCCTGATCGGCCAAGCTTTGCTGAATTACTGTTGTCAGCAGTAAATGCGTTTGACTATGCGGGAGTTGATACGCCCCAGTTGGATGCAAGATTGTTATTGTCACATGCAGCCGGGATCACTCATGCAGAGTTCATTTCTCGTACTCATGACTTGGTGGATGAAGCGATCCAAGACCGATTTTCGGACTATGTTTCCCGCCGGCTGGCGTCTGAACCAGTCCACCGTATTACCGGATCACGAGAGTTCTATGGCCGTGAATTTGAACTAGGTCCGGGATCGCTTGTTCCCAGACCGGATACAGAGACACTCGTCGATATCGTGGTTGGGACGATTTCAGATAAGTCACAACCATTGAAGATCTTGGATTTGGGTACTGGCAGTGGTGCAATTGCGGTGACACTCGCCTGCGAACTTCCGGCTGTAAATGTTGTTGCGGTGGACATATCTGAAAATGCGTTACTCGATTGTGCAGCAAACGCTTCGCGACTGGGTGTTGAAAATCGTGTGCATACCCTTCAATCGAATATGTTCGAAAATGTTGAGGGGGTGTTCGATCTGATCGTTTCAAATCCTCCCTACATCCCGACTGGTGACCTTGACAGATTAGCGCCCGAAGTCAGGCAACATGACCCTCTTGGAGCGCTTGATGGTGGTGTGGATGGGCTCGATTTTTATCGTCTGATTTTTAGCGAAGCGAGGGAGCATATCAATGCGAAAGGGCATTTGGTGATGGAATTTGGAATTGACCAATCCGATCAGATGAAATCCCTGGCGCGAAAACATGGCTGGCGCGACATCATTATTCGCAACGATCTTGCCGGTATTCCACGCGTATTAATGGCAAACTCTTAACGAAACAGCGTTTTATGTCCTGTTAATGGAAAATGACGAATTTCATTTTTGGGCTTGGATTCTGTCGAATAAACCGCTAACAATTACCTGGAGCGATGAAGAAGGCACAGAGTGCGATTCGCTTAATATCCGTCCAAACACAATGATCATGAGACTGAGGGGCAGGGCGGTACTGTTTCGAAAACAAAATCGAGAATGCATGCGCAAGATGCGCGTTCAGAAAGCAAGTAACAATCATTTCCGAATGTGAACATAGTAGGTAGTTGATGAGACAATCACACCAGAAGTCACGGTCAAGAGGCCGTGGGCGTAAACCTCAAAATCCGCTTTCGCGCAACTATGAGAGTAATGGTCCGGACGTAAAGATTCGTGGCAATGCTTCACATATCGCCGAAAAATACACGACACTGGCGCGCGATGCCCAATCAAATGGCGACAGTGTGATGGCGGAAAACTATTTTCAACATGCTGAGCATTACAATCGGATCGTGGCCGCGGCTCAGGCGCAACGTGCGGAAGAACAGGCGCAACGCGAAGAGCAGATGGCTCAACAACAGGCCAATGGCCGGGGTCCCCAACCGGATGTTGAAGAGTCGAATGAAGCGAAACCGGAAACAACAGACGAAAATTCTGGTGCTGAAACAGCTTCTGCTGAGAATGACGAGCCTCAGGCAAAGCCTCAAAAAAGTGGCCGCGGCAGACGTCCTCGCAAGTCAGCGAATGCTGAAAGCAATGGTGAGAGCAACGGCGCAGATGCCCAAGCCTCTGAAGTAGAAGCCTCCGAGGCCGAAAAGGCAGCCGATGTTCCAGTAGAGGCAATTTCTGAGGATGCTTCCAAACTGCCAGGAAGCATTACTGGTGGTTTTTTGGGCGATGACGCCTGATCCAGATTTGGTTTCAAACTACCCTCTTTAACTGACGCTTTTTAATTCCCATATCTATCCTGAAAGGTTCGCCGCAATCGGGAGCCTTATCCGAACCGTTTCTCCATGCTGCAAATGCGGGTGGTGAACATAAAGGAGACAAGATATGGATTTGGAAAAATATACAGATCGGATGAAAGGATTCATCCAATCGGCTCAAACGCTTGCCCTTTCTGCCGGGCATCAGCAGTTTCTTCCTGAACACTTACTCAAAGTATTGTTGGATGACCGTGAGGGTCTTTGCTCGGGATTGATTGACCGTGCTGGCGGCGATTCCAAGCTTGTGCACCGTGAAGTTGAGCGTTCGCTCGATGGTCAGCCAAAGGTGAAGGGTGGAAACGGGCAACTCTATATGTCACCTGCCTTGGCGAAGGTTTTTGCCACTGCCGAAAAGGCTGCTGAAAAAGCAGGAGATTCTTATGTCACCGTAGAGCGGATGCTGCTCGCACTTGCGATCGAAAGCGGTGCCGATACATCGAAACACCTCAATAAAGGGGGTGTGGATGCCAAGTCTCTCAATGGGGTTGTCGAAGAAATGAGAAAAGGCAGAACGGCTGACTCCTCAAATGCTGAAGCGGCATATGATGCTCTCAAGAAATATGCGCAGGATTTGACGCAAGATGCGCGCGATGGGCGTCTTGATCCGGTCATAGGACGCGATGAAGAAATCCGGCGTTCCATCCAGGTTCTTTCTCGTCGAACCAAAAACAATCCGGTTCTGATTGGTGAACCAGGCGTCGGCAAAACTGCGATCGCTGAAGGTCTCGCATTGCGTATTGTCAACGGTGATGTGCCGGAATCCCTGAAGGACAAATCTTTGCTCGCGCTTGACATGGGTGCGCTAATCGCCGGCGCAAAATATCGGGGTGAATTCGAGGAGCGGTTGAAGTCGGTGCTCAACGAAGTTCAGTCAGCAGATGGTAAAATCGTCTTGTTCATTGACGAGATGCATACGCTCGTGGGTGCGGGAAAGGGGGATGGGGCAATGGACGCTTCAAACCTTTTGAAACCCGCATTGGCGCGAGGTGAATTGCATTGTGTTGGCGCAACAACATTGGATGAATATCGCAAGCATGTGGAAAAAGATGCAGCGCTTGCGCGGCGTTTCCAACCAGTCTTCGTGAACGAACCGGATGTGGCTGATACGATTTCCATCCTTCGCGGGATCAAGGAAAAATACGAGTTGCACCACGGCATTCGAATTTCGGACTCTGCGCTTGTGGCGGCTGCCAATCTTTCCAATCGTTACATCACCGACCGGTTCCTTCCGGACAAAGCGATTGATTTGATGGATGAGGCTGCGTCACGCATTCGCATGCAGGTAGACTCAAAGCCGGAAGAGCTTGATGAGTTGGATCGTCGTTTGATCCAGTTGAAAATTGAGCGTGAGGCTTTGCTTAAGGAAACGGACAAAGGGTCAAAAGAGCGTTTGAAATCACTTGAGAAAGAGCTTGCTGATCTACAGGAGAAATCTGACAGCCTGACTTCCCGCTGGGAGACTGAAAAGCAAAAACTCTCCGGAACGCAGAACCTGAAAGAGCAGTTGGATCAGGCTCGCAACGAGCTTGAACAAGCACAACGTTCGGGTGACCTTGCCAAAGCAGGAGAGCTTGCATACGGCACAATCCCGGATCTGGAAAAGCAGATTGCCGAAATTGAGGACACCGAAGAACAAAGTGAAGCCGGCGTGATGGTTGAAGAAACCGTTCTACCCGATCACATCGCACAGGTCGTTTCACGTTGGACTGGAGTCCCGGTCGACAAGATGCTGGAAGGCGAACGCGAAAAATTGCTTCGCATGGAAGATGAATTGGCTAAACAAGTTGTCGGACAAGGTAAGGCGGTTCAGGCGGTTTCGAAAGCCGTTCGTCGTGCGCGTGCAGGGTTGCAGGATCCGTCTCGTCCAATCGGTTCGTTCATGTTCCTTGGGCCCACTGGTGTGGGCAAGACGGAACTTACCAAGGCGTTGGCTGATTTTCTCTTCGATGATGCATCCGCCATGCTGCGGATCGACATGTCCGAATATATGGAGAAACATTCGGTAGCCCGATTGATCGGCGCGCCTCCGGGATATGTTGGATATGATGAAGGTGGTGCGTTGACAGAAAGTGTTCGTCGCAGGCCTTATCAGGTTGTTCTCTTTGATGAGATCGAGAAGGCGCATCCAGACGTGTTCAATGTCCTTCTTCAGGTGTTGGATGATGGTCGCCTCACTGACGGGCAGGGTCGAACCGTTGATTTCTCCAATACAATGATCGTGATGACTTCGAATATGGGGGCGGAATTTCTGGTCAATCTGGTAGACGGCAAGTCTGCGTCTGATGTTCGTGAAGAAGTCATGGCCGTGGTCAAGGCAAGCTTCCGGCCGGAATTTCTCAACCGGTTGGATGAGATCATATTGTTTGAGCGTCTCAAGAAAACGGACATGTCCGGAATTGTTGAAATCCAGCTTCGCCATCTACGTAAACTGCTCGAAGATCGTCGCATTGAGTTGGAGCTTGAGGATGAAGCCATTCAATGGTTGGCCGAACGCGGTTATGAACCTGCCTATGGAGCGCGGCCTCTTAAGCGAGTGATCCAATCTGAATTGCAGGATCCGTTGGCTGAGCACATTCTGTCAGGCGATATCCACGATGGCAT
>JASJDO010000164.1 GCA_030065115.1 Rhizobiaceae bacterium
ATTTGGGAATCCGTGCAGCGGGAATGGTTTACGCTGAAATTGGTACCAAAATCCGGGAAAACGGCTACAATTCCGTTGATGTTAGAGCATACACGACCCGCGGCAAAAAGCTTGGATTGATGCTTAAATCTGCAGGTGTTCCGTTTGCAGTCGGAGAATGTGACACCTCACCAGCTCTGGATGAGGTAAAGTTCCTGATTGACGTGGCCGCGCGTGAAAAAGATACCGCGTTTGGGGATGGTGAGTGGTTGCTGGACTTGTTCGCGGAGATGGAACAGCGTGATCAAACTTACTTACAAAGTGTCCGGTCAGGAGTTTAAATGATGCCAATATCAGGCCGGATTTGGGATTGACGAAAATGGACTGGGCGCTTCTGTTTTTCGTATTTCTCAATGTTGTCGCCGCGATGAGCGGTGGCTTCTTTGCCCCGGGTAAATGGTATGAGGAATTGAGAAAACCATCGTGGCAACCGCCGAATTGGGCTTTCCCAACGGTTTGGTCAGTATTGTATTTATTGAACGCAATTGCCGGCTGGATGGTGTGGAAAGTTGCGGGAATAGAAGGTATAGGCTTTTTGGCACTATCGGTTTACGTCGTCTCACTTGTTTTCAATGCTGCATGGTCGGCAATTTTCTTCGGAATGAAACGCATGCGACTGGCTCTCTTGGAAGCGGGTTTGCTATGGGCGTCAGTCGCTCTCCAGATCTATTTATTTTTGCAGATAGATAGTGCTGCAGGTCTGATACTCTTTCCATATCTCGCTTGGGTATCCATAGCGTTCTGGCTAAACCGAACAATGCTTAGACTAAATCCCGAATTTGCATGAGGTGAAGAAATCGGCAATCTCATTTCAATCATAGAATTGTCCGCTGCATTCGGGCTGGTGATAGTTTTCGGGCTTTGGCAGTTGAGAAGCCTCGACAAGCTTGATCGCGAGGAAGCCGAGCGTGAAGCCCAAAAGAAAGAAGAGACTTGAAGCTACTTTACGCGTGGCATGCGAAACGGCAGAAGGCAGCGCACCCAATTCTTTGAGAAACGGTCAAGATCAAGGCTTTCGTGGATGGAAATCAAGCGTTCACCATCAATGCTCGATTGTATCTGACTGCGAGTGTAGAACGGGGTGTCCTCTAGCATAGAGAGAGTTTTGACCGCAGAGTTTTTGTCGGCGAGTGTATTCCTGCGAACTCGCCAGATTGGTGCATTTGCCAATTTGGTGCGATTGGGTACCGATGTTTCCGTTACAGTTCCGGCTTTATCGATTGCAAGTGACAATTGTCGATTGGTACCTCCGCGCGTAAATGCATCATACAAAATCCTCGCGCCGTTTCCGGTATGAGCACGCGACCAGTCCCAATAGGTAAATCCCTTTTCCAATGGTTCAGCGCCCCAATTACAATCCATATACCCATGTCCGGACCAAGACATTCGGGGTTTGCCGAAATCCACTTCCACTCTACTGACGGCACCAAAGGGTTGCCAGTAATGTTTGCCCTGATCATCCAGTTGAAATGGGGCATCAACTATTGCCGAAGGCCAGATTTTAATTGTGCCTTTAACTTTGCGAGGAATTGGATTTGCCCATTCTTCTACCTGCACAGACAAACACTCGCGATCCCAATCCAATCGCGAAGGGCCCATCTGCAGCGAATGGCGACTTTGGTTCAACGATGATGAACCGCGTTCCGTCAGGGTCCAACGCTTGCCTGCCTTACCATACAATCCCACATTGAAGCCGATATGATTTTCTGGAGCATGCCGACCAGACCATGCATAGTACGGTGAAAACACCGATCCGATCATGGCAATAATTGAAAACCCATGCTTGCCGTCATCGCTTATGGCATCGGCATACCACCACCCATATTCTTGCGGTGGTATTTTCAAATCAAAGCGTGGTCCTTGATCATCTGCTCCGCGGCGATCATGCCCGAAAGGGTTGCCATCGGAACTCCCGCTCCCGGATGAACACTCCCGCCGGCCAGATATAATCCTGGAATGTTGGTGCGTGCGCCCGCCCGCTTGAACGATGCCATCCATCCGTGAGATGCCCGGCCGTATAATGCGCCCCCCGAGCCCGGAAAGAGCTCCGCGAAGTCCGCTGGCTGAGTGATGTTCTGCTGAATTGTAGTAATTTCCAGGCCGCATTTCAAAAGGCTGTTTGTCATATCTTGTTGGCATTTTTCCAGCTCACTTTCACTTAGGCGAACGGTATCACCATTTGCCGGGGAATTTATCAAACACATCAAGCGTTCTGATTTGGGTGCTTTCTCATTGCCATCTCCACGATCCTGAGCACAAACGTAGACAGTAGGATTTTCTGGCGCGCGCCCCAGGCCAAAAACTGTGTCGAATTCCCTCTTGTAGTTTGAAGAAAAAAGCACATTGTGTTGATGTAACGGAAATCCGCTGGTTTTTGCTTCCATTGACCAGGTGATTGCAGATAGGGATCGGTTTCCAGGCGAAACTGGCTTTGGAAGTGCGCCCGAAATGCCAAGAAATTCGTCAGTAATTCCTGAGATGTCACCGCAAAACAGCACCCGCTTGGCTGTCAGCATCTCGCCGAGGCCGGTAACTACTCCGCAAACCTTTCTCTGATCAGTCAGCAGCTTGGACACGTTTTCGTTTTTTCTAACTGACGCCCCTTGCGCTTCTGCCAAGCTAAGCATGGTTTTAGCAAGCTGGTGCATGCCACCATTGATCAACCAGACGCCTTCCTGTTCTACATGCGCAATAAGCATGAGTGTCGCCGGAGCCTGGAAAGGCGATGATCCCACATAGGTTGCGTAACGTCCGAAAAGTTGTTGCAGTCTTGGATCCGGAAAATAGGTTCGCAATCTGGTCATCAACGAGGTGAATGGTTGAAGCCGCCACAGGGTTCCAACATTCAAAAGACCAATGCGGCGACCGAGTTCAAAGGGTGACGGACGCGACGCCCCTATGAAGTTATTCTTCAAGGCTTTGAAAACTTCTTCAGAGTCTCGGCAGAATCTCTGATACCCGTCAGCGCATGCCTTTCCAAAGAAATTGCCAATTTCCTCTGACGACTGTTCGCGGGATGCGTGCAAATCGAAGAACCCGTCGTCATCCCAAGCATGGCGCGCGAGAGTGCTGACTTTTGACAAGCCCACGCTTTGTTCGAAGTCTTGACCTGCAGTTTGGAAGAGTTCGTCAAACACGTATTTCATTGTGAATACGGTTGGACCGGAATCAATGCCGCCAAGGCTACTTGGCAAAGTTCGCATCTTGCCGCCGGGATAGTCCTGACGCTCGAGGAGGAGGACATTCTCACCCTTGGAAGCGAGTGAGATTGCAGCTGAAAGTCCAGCCATGCCAGCACCGACAATTATGGTTCGGTCCGCAATACGTTTCTGTCCATCCAGTTTCATTCGGTGTGTCTCGTAGAGTTTCACTTGCAATACATTGAAGTTTCGTAAATAATTAAGTACAAATCAAGATGTCTAATTATTTGGACAATTGGAGGAGCCTATGGAAGCGAGCGCGAGAATCGAGATTTGCCTTGAAAAGGCGATTGAAGCTGCTTCCAGCAAACCCTGTCCTCCGCTATTGGCTAAGGCTGTTCATTATTCTGTGTTTCCTGGAGGTGCACGGGTAAGGCCACAACTATGCGTTTCAGTCGCTACGGCCTGTGGTGGAACGGAAAGTGTCACAGCAGAGCATGCAGGCGCTGCCATTGAGCTCCTTCACTGTGCTTCCTTGGTACATGATGATCTCCCCTGTTTTGATGATGCAGACATTCGCAGAGGAAGAAAAAGCGTACATGCGTTGTATGGTGAACCGCTTGCGGTTCTTGTTGGAGATGCGTTGATCGTTGAATCATTCAACACATTACGGCGAGGCTGTGAAAATGATCAAAGCAAACTCGGTCCATTGGTCTCTTGTATTGCAGGGGCAGTGGGAATGCCAGGCGGAATTGTTGCCGGCCAAGCCTGGGAAAGTGAATCTAAGATAGATGTTCATCAGTATCATCGCGCAAAGACGGGCTCCCTGTTTGTCGGCGCGGTGGCCGCGGGTGCCATAGCAGTGGGTGAAGACCCGCAGCCGTGGTGCCCGCTAGGTCAATTTGTTGGTGAGGCGTATCAGCTAGCCGATGACTTGTTTGATGCGGCCGGCAGTTCGGACGAAAACGGAAAACCAGTTTTGCAGGACGTAAATAATGATCGGCCCAACGCTGTGGCAAGATATGGGATCGACGGCACTATGAAGCGTTTGAAGGAAACTGTAGGTAACGCGGTAGATGCCATACCGGATTGCGAGGGCGGAGAAGAGCTTCGTTCTCTTATACTTGCTCAAGCGACACGCTTGGTTCCTTCAAAACTCGCAAAGTCAGCGGCCTGATAAGTGAGCTCTGGTCATGGGCCTGTATGATTTTTGGCTCGACATTCGCGACAAATGCCTGACATCACCAGCGTTTCATAAATTTGCACTGGATTTTCCCTTTACTCGGCCGATTGTTCGTAAACGCCAATCCGAGTTGTTCGATTTTGTTTCTGGTTTCGTTTACTCCCAGATTTTGTTCGCTTGTGTGAAGCTCGGTGTGCTTCATTATGATCGGGTAAAAAGTGGCGGAGCAACACTTGCAGAATTATGCGAATTCACTGGCCTTGGCCCGGATGAAACATACCGTTTGGCGCGGGGAGCAGCGTCGATGCGGATTTTGCAAGAACGGCGTGGTCGTTTTCGGCTAGGGGATTTAGGCGCTGCACTTTCACAAAACAAAGGAGCCTGTGCAATGATATTGCACCATGCAGCGCTCTATCAGGACATGGCCGATCCTGTTGCTATGTTAGCCGAAGGGCGAAAGGCGACAAACCTTTCTACTTATTGGGACTATGCGTTGAGCAACGATCCCAAGGCAGCCAGTGAACTTGAGGTGGCAGCCTATTCCGATCTGATGAGCGCCAGCCAGCAGGACGTTTCAGAAGAGATTATTGCATCTTTTGACTTCGGGCAGTTTGACAAAATGCTTGACATAGGCGGCGGGCAAGGAACTTTTGCGACCCGCGTTTCGGAAGCCTTTCCGGAACTCGAAATAGGCGTCTTTGATTTGCCTTCGGTGGTAGAGCGTGGACATTTGAGACAGGCTGAAGGTGAGACAGGGGGCCGGATCAGGTTTCATGGTGGCTCTTTCTTCACAGATAAACTGCCAACGGGGTCAGACCTGATGACGCTGGTCAGAATACTTCATGACCATGATGATGCGCCTGCTCAAAAGATCATCAACTCGGCATACGAAGCGCTTGGTGCAGGCGGAACATTGTTAGTTGCAGAACCCATGTCAACAGGTGGTCATGCGGCGCGTATTTCGGACGCGTATTTCAACTTCTACCTCTATGCCATGGGAAGCGGTCGCCCGCGCAAGCCTGTGGAACTGGTTAAAATGTTAAAGAACGCTGGTTTTGCCTATGCTGAGCAAAAATCGACCCGGTCACCATTCACATGCAGCATAATTGTTGCACAAAAGTAGAAGATATCGATTTGAAAACTTGACAAAAAAATATGTCCAAATAATATTACACTCAAGGGAGCCCATTCTTTTGTAAACAAGGCAAAGGTTGGGTACGAATGGACGCCAAGGCGGTCATATTCGAAAAGCCGGGAGAGCTGGCACTTGATGCGGTGAGCATAACTGATCCAAAGGTTGGTGATGTCGTAGTCGAGTCCCGTTTTAGTGGAATAAGCACCGGAACTGAACGGCTTCTCTGGGAAGGGCGTATGCCAGACTTTCCGGGGATGGGATATCCGCTTGTGCCTGGTTATGAAACAGTGGGCCAAGTGATAGACGACCGTTCCGGTAAGTTTAAGCAGGGACAATTGGTGTTTGTTCCCGGTTCTGTTGCTTACAGAGATGTGAAGGGCTTGTTCGGCGGAACAGCGTCAAATCTGGTTGCGTCATCGTCACGTGCAATCCCTTTAGACCATTGTGAACCTCAGGATGGTGTCTTGCTTGCGCTGGCTGCAACAGCGCACCATGCACTTGCCTTGCCGGGTGCATCACTTCCGCAACTAATCATCGGCAATGGTGTCTTGGGCCAGCTGATTGCAAGATTGGTCGTATCGCTGGGTGGGCAGCCTCCGCGAATTTGGGAAACTGATCCTACGCGCCAATGTCTCAACTGCGGGTTTGAGGTCATAGACCCATCTGCCAACGGGGAGGTCGTCTATGATTCGATCGTCGACGTCAGCGGAGACGCCAACATCATAAATTCAATTGCTCCTGTCTTATCGCATGGTGGTGAAATCACACTTGCAGGTTTTTATTCAGGCGAAATCAGTTTTGCATTTCCACCGGTCTTCATGAAAGAAGCGCGGTTTCGGGTGGCCGCAGAATGGAAGCCGGAAGATTTGGATGCAGTTCAAAGACTGTTGAAGGCTGGCAGGTTCAACCTCGCAAATCTGATTACACATCAACGACCGGTCAATGACGCCCATGATGCTTACGCAACAGCGTTCAGCGATCCGGCGTGTTTGAAGATGGTTCTAGACTGGAAGGGAAGCGCATGACTGAGGGGTCAGCTCATCCTGCAGAAGCGATTAGCGGAACGCAGGAAGAAATTTTCGAGAACTTGAGAGATGAGGCTTTGATTGAGCCTGATCCGGTTCATTCAGGTGAAGTTACCAAGGAAACCCAGATTATCGCCATTTACGGCAA
>JASJDO010000028.1 GCA_030065115.1 Rhizobiaceae bacterium
TGGGGAATCCATTAACTCAATGGAACCGCCATGATCTTCAATAATTTTTCGAACGATCGGCAAGCCGAGGCCGGTCCCCTTCTCCCGTGTCGTCATATACGGCTCAAGGAGTTTTTGCCGGTCGGTTTCGGGCAAACCTTTGCCATTATCGATGATATCCAGTCTGGCACGTTCATTCTCTATACTGAGATTGACTTCAATTTTGCCTTTTTCGTCACCCTCTTTGCCTTCTATGGCTTCCGCCGCGTTCTTGATCACATTGATCAAAGATTGCGAAATCATGCGTTCGTCATAGACAACAGACACTGCTTCGTCAGGCATTTGAAGTTGAATGTCGATTTCAGGAAAACCGACCTTTTGAAGGAATACAGTTTCACGAATGGTTTTCTTGATATTCCCTTCGACCATTTCTGGTGCAGGCATTCTTGCGAATGAGGAGAACTCGTCAACCATGCGGCCAATGTCCCCAACCTGACGGATGATAGTGTCAGTACAATTGTCGAACACTTCCCGATCATCATCGCTGATCTGACGACCGTACCGTCTCTTTATTCGTTCTGCCGACAATTGGATGGGAGTAAGGGGATTTTTGATTTCATGCGCAATCCGCCGGGCAACATCTGCCCACGCAGTATTCCTCTGCGCCGAAACCAGATCGGTAATATCATCCAGCGTAAGCACAAAGGAATGAGATTCTGTTGTTTCTTCCTCCATTGTCACCTGGACGTTGTATGTGCGTTCTCGCCCTTCCCTCACAAATGCAATTTGTTCGTGATATTGTGACTGTCCACTGCTGACAGCCCGATCAAAAACCTCCCCCAATTCAGGTGCAATGTCATGCAATTGGGCGTTCTCAATTACTTTCTGATCATGGCCAAACAAAAGCGGCGAAGCAGACCGATTATTGATTGTTATCTTCCCATCTTGGGAAAGGCCGACCACACTTGCGCTAACGCCGGAAAGCACGGCTTCAATGAAACGGGCGCGTTGATCCATTAAGGTATTTGCTTCTACCAACTCACTTTGCTGATGTCGTAAATCGCCCAACATTTCGTTGAACGTTTCACCAAGAAAGCGCAAATCGCCCTCTGACTGACTGACATCTACCGCCACATCCAGATTTCCGCCAGACACCTCGTTTGCGGTTCCTATCAACCGCCGTATAGGGGTAACAATGCGGGTCGCAACGCTGATGCCCATCCAGATCGCACACAAAAGCACGATCACACATACTCCGAGATACAGCAGCGCGAATGCCAATTGGACCGGAAAACGATTTTCTTCCAAATTATTATATTCTTCGCTGTTGATCCTTGTGCTTTCTATTGCGTCATTTACTGCTGGATGAATGGCGATGACGGAATATAAATAGGAATTTGGAATCTGTCTGAGTTTAAATACCGCGCCAATGAGATTATTGTTAGGTGGTGTCGGAACCGGATCTCCCTTATCAGCCAATTCCAGGGCAATTTCGGGCGGTTTGGGAATGTCCTGTTCTTCGTTCAAAGTTGCTTCGAATTGCGTTTCACCTTTTGTGTTAATGATCGCGGCGTACAAAAAACCACGACCTCTGGTTTCCAGTTCAAAAAGGCTCTCAAAACCAAACCGGTCCAAGACGTATAAACGACGATTCCGGTCCAGATTGGAGGCCATGGAAAGCGTGTTTCCCAGCAAAACCCGCGTACTCTCGTTTCTGTAGGCACGTGCAATGCTTACCGAGGATTCGACGATGCGTTTGGTGCGAATTTCAAACCAGCGATCCAAGCCGAGATCCAGTGTCACGCCCGCAACAATGGCGACCAGGACTGCGGGGAACGCCGCTACCAGGCAGAACAGGCCGATGATCCGCACGTGCAAGCGCGAAGCTGCCCTACCCTTGGCGCGAGACCTGAGGATTTTCAGCACTTCTCTTACAATCAGAAACACCAACACCAGAATGAGGATGCCATTAACCGCTGCTGCAGAATAAACGATGTACTGATTGTTCGGATTGATTGGGGTCAAACCGATCAGCACAAGAAAACTCAATGTACCGGTGATCATCAAAGCAATCACCGTTGCCAGACCAATTTTACGTCCCAATGACCCCTTCTCAGATCCGTATTCTTGTTTTGAAGATTGAGTTATGGGATCGGGCTCTGTGGAAGCAGAGCTTTCTGCGTCTTGATGGTTCAGAATATCTGCGGTTGTCACTTTTCTTCAGAACCTGTTCACTGTCAGCATGTGTTATTGCCGAACCTGAATCATCTTAAATTATGTTGCTCAATAGCCACGCGATTGTGGCATAAATGATACATTTTTGCCAGTCTTGATCTCAGTATCATTTGGCTGTTCTGACGATACGAATGCCATGTTGCTTGATTTTTTTACGCAAAGTATTTCGGTTCAAGCCAAGCACCTTCGCGGCCTTGATTTGATTGCCGTTGGTTGCCTGTAACGTTGTGGTGATCAGAGGATACTCAAAATCCTGCAGAAAGCGGTCATATACACCGTCCGGCGGCATTGATGTTCCGTGTTCCTCAAAGTATCTGGAGATGAAATATTCAGTGGCGCTTTGCAGGCCGGTGAACCCTCCGCTACTGGCATCCATCATGCTTTTTCTGAAGAATCCACCATTCTTTATTTCGGTTTCGACTATCGTTGGTGTGATTGTTTCTTGCGGGTAGAGAACAGCAATCCGGCGAATCAAATTCTCAAACTCTCGAACATTTCCCGGCCACAAGTGATCGCGTAAAACAGAGAGGGCGTCGCTTTCAATAAATTTCGCCTTCGCTCCTTCCATTTCCGCCATTTTCAAAAAATGCCGGGCGAGATCTGCGATATCTTCTCTACGATCTTTCAGCGCTGGCAAACGGATCGGCACGACGTTCAATCGGTAGTACAGGTCTTCGCGAAACAGCCCCTGATTGATAAGATGGTCCAAATCCTGTGTGGTCGATGACACAAACCTAATATCAAGCTTGAGAGGCATGGTGCTGCCGGTGGGCGTTGCTTCGCCTGTCTGCAAGACGCGAAGCAATCGCGATTGAACATTCAATGGTAGCCCTGCCACTTCTTCCAAATAGAGCGTACCCCCATCTGCCTTTCGCAGAATACCATGCTCCAATCCACCTTCCGGTTTTTGCCTTCCGAACAAGTGATCTTCAACCATTTCTTCTGGTATTGATGACAGATTGACTGTCACGAAGGGGCCGTGTTTACGGCCACCAAAATCGTGCAAAACTCTCGCAGTAAGTTTTTTCCCCGTCCCAGACAATCCGGAAATCATGACCGCCATGTCTGATGCGGTCAGCCGGGCAATTGAGCGATACACTTCCTGCATCGCCTGAGACCGGCCTACCAAAGGCATTTTGGCCGAATACTCATCTGGCGTTTGCGTTGTTCTATTATCCTTGGGTTCAAGAACGGCACGATTTACCGCCTCAACAAGCCTTTCCAGATCAAACGGTTTTGGAAGATACTCATACGCACCAGCTTCCTGGGCGTTCAACGCTGTCATGAATGTGTTCTGCGCACTGATCAAAATGACCGGTAAATCTGGTCTGTGATGTTTAATTCTGGGCAAAAGATCAAATGCATCACCATCCGGCATGATGACGTCGGAGACAACGCAGTCACCCTCACCTTCTTCCACCCATTCCCAGAGTTTTGAAACATTGGACGCGACCCTGACCTCGTAGCCAGCGCGGGTCAGTGCCTGATTTATCACAAGACGAATCGCAGCATCATCATCTGCGACTATGATTGATCCCTTAGCCATGCTTGCCTCCCGGTTTGACACCTTCATTGTCTTGCCAGGCGGGCAACATAATTCTGAATGTTGTCCCCTTTTTATGGCTGTCGCATTCAACAATACCGCCATGTTGACCAATCACCTTGGCAACCAGAGCAAGACCAAGGCCGCTACCGTTTATCCGACTGGTTACGAATGGCTCAAAAATATGAGCCTGCAATTCTTCTGGTATCCCCGGGCCGGTATCTGTCACACAAAACTCGAGTGGCAACGCGGCACGCTCCTGACTGCCGGGCCGCACAAATCGAATCCCCGGACGATAGGCCGAGGTAAATCGGACATGCCTTTTGCGCTGACCTGCCACGGCCTCAGATGCGTTTTTGGCGAGGTTTAAGAACACCTGAATGAGCTGATCCGTAGACCCCGAAACGAATGGAAGCGAAGGATCATAGCTTTCCGAAAATTCTACATCCTGACCAAAACCGTTTTCCGCAATTTGACGCACGCGTCCCAATACAGAGTGCATGTTCACAGGTTCGCGTTCTATGGGCGTCTGATCAGAAAAGATTTCCATACGATCAACAATCTTGACGATCCGGTCGGTCTCGTCACGTATCAGCTGCGCAAGTTCCTTGTCCTGCGCAGGGACAACAGTTTCCAACAATTGTGCAGCACCCCGAATGCCAGAAAGCGGATTCTTGATTTCATGCGCAAGCATGGCTGCCAAACCCGTTACAGAGCGCGCCGCGCCACGATGGGTAAGTTGCCGATTGATGCGTTCTGCCATGCTGCGCTCACGGAACGATATCAGCGCCTTTGTAGAATGTTGTGCCATTGGGGCAACATGTGCATCAACGATCTTGCCTTCACCGGTTCTCGGCGTAGAAATATCAATACGATATTCGTTTACGGGCGTGTTGGTGGAAAGTGTGCGAACGACCAGTTCCGGAATTGGGCTGCCATAGGGCAAGAGCGAAGCAAGCGGCTTGCCCAACATGTAGGTGGCAGAGGAACGGAAAATGTTCTCTGCGGTTGAATTTACATACTCAATGATGCTCTCTTCACTGACAATGATCACAGCACCAGGCAGAGAATCGAGAATATCTCCAGGATCAAAATGTGCCTTAGTTTGTTCCACCAGTTTCATGCCGCTTCTCCCGCTGCATCCGCTTCAAAGCCAAGCGAATGCAAGGCGTAAAGTTCCGGAACCAAAGCCTGGACTTCTTGAACATCGAAAGACGTCATGATTTTGCGTTTTAATGTACTTGCGCTTTTTGGCAGGTTCAGACCATCAAAATACCAACCCAGATGCTTCCGGGTCTGCCGAATACCACTTGCTTCACCATAGAATGAAAGCATCGCCTCATGATGCGTCAGAACAAGATCAGGATCAGATTTGAGTTGTACTGCTTCTTCTTCAGTTACCTCACCGGATATTTGAGCCGGCAGCCAAGGTGCGCCATAGGCTCCACGCCCGATCATAACCGCATCCGCACCGCTGAATTGCATTGCTTTGTCTGCATCTGATTTTGACTTGATATCACCATTCACAACCAGCGGCACGGAAACGACCTCACGCACTGCCCTTACTTTTGCCCAATCGGCATGGCCCTTGTAAAACTGACAACGGGTGCGGCCATGGATTGTGATCATCTGCACCCCTGCCGCTTCTGCGCGCTGTGCGAGTTCCGGCGCATTCAGGGATTGATCATCCCAGCCCAGACGCGTTTTCAACGTCACGGGAATTGAAACTGCAGCAACAGTAGCTTCGATCAACACCACTGCGTGATCCAGATCGCGCATTAACGCAGAGCCGGAATATCCCGTCGTGACGCGTTTTGCGGGACATCCCATATTTATGTCGATAATTGAAGCGCCATTGTCTTCAGCCATCTTGGCAGCAAGTGCCATCCATTCTGCTTCTCTGCCTGCAAGTTGAACCACGTGCTGGGGTGAATGCCCCTGCATGAGCTTTAATTGCATTTCCGCCTCGCCCTCCATAAGAGCCTGGCTTGCAACCATTTCAGAAACCACAAGCCCAGCCCCATATTTCCACGCCAAGTTACGAAATGGCACGTCTGTCACTCCTGACATGGGGGCGAGAATGGCTCGATTACGCACGTTGACATTTCCAATCTGGAAAGGCTCTGAAAGTGCATTTGATGAAATATCATGCATAATTTTTAAATTCTCAGATGATGCCTATTTTTTGGGCAAAATTTGAAACTTAATACCCAAAGTTGCGGCTTCGAACAAGCTTGAATGCGGTTGCTACCATGCTATGACGGTAACCGAATAAGGAATTGAGAAGTTTATGAAAAACGCAGCGGTAATCGTGGCTGCCGGACGAGGGGAGCGGATTGGCGGATCAGGTGGTCCGAAACAATACCGATTGTTGGACGATCGTTGCGTTCTGCAACATACAATCAATTGTTTCACGGCTCACCCGCAGATTGATGTCGTTCAGGTGGTAATCCATGCAGATGATCGCGAACTTTATGCCTCCCATGTCATGCACCATGATAAACTTGCAGGCCCTGTGATCGGAGGAGCAACGCGACAAGCGAGTTGCAAGGCTGGTGTCGATGCATTGGATGCTGGCACGCAGAATGTGTTGATTCACGACGCTGCAAGGCCTTTTGTAAGCGCTATAGTTATTAACAACGTCCTGAACGGCATTGCAAAAAACACCTGCGCCTTACCCGCAAATGCGATTGCAGATACCATCAAGCGCGCCGGGAGCGATCAAGTTGTTCTTGAAACCGTTTCACGTGACGACTTGTTTTTAGCGCAGACACCACAGGGTTTCTTGCTTTCAGAGATAGGCGCAGCACATGAGCACGCAGCAAACGAAAGTGACACGGATTTTACAGATGATGCTGCCGTGGGTGAATGGGCCGGCATGCAAGTTAAATTGGTTAAAGGTGACCGCGATAATTTCAAAATCACCACACAACAGGATTTGGAAGCAGCAAGAGAGCGGATGTCAGGTGCAAATATGATTGCAGATGTAAGAACCGGCAGCGGATATGATGTTCATACACTTGGGCCTGGCGATGGGGTAATACTGTGCGGCATCAAGATACCGCATACCCAATCTTTACAAGGTCATTCTGATGCAGATGTTGGCTTACACGCGCTTACGGATGCACTGCTGGGCACCATTGGTGCCGGAGACATTGGCAGCCATTTTCCCCCTTCTGATCCCAAGTGGAAAGGTGCCGCTTCTGATCAGTTTCTTGCTCATGCGGTTCAAACGGTGCAGCACGCAGGTGGAACCATAACCAATCTGGATGTCACGATTGTGTGTGAAGCACCGAAGGTTGGCCCTCACCGTGATCCCATGCGGAACCGTGTCGCTGAAATCTGTGGAATTGCGGATTTGTCACGGGTGTCGGTAAAGGCGACTACGAATGAGAAAATTGGGTTTATCGGTCGAGAAGAGGGCATAGCCGCTTTGGCAACGGCCACAGTGTGTTTTCAGGGGACAAAAGATGTTTGACGAGGAACTTTTGGCGCTTGCTCAGATGGTTGTCAGTGAATTCGTCGAAGCCGGATTCAAGATCGCGACAGTAGAATCGTGCACTGGTGGCTTGATCGGCGGTTGCATAACAGCTGTATCGGGCTCGTCCGCCGTCTTTGATCGTGGTTTTTTGACCTATTCGAATGATGCAAAGATTGATTTGGTGAATGTCGCGCCTGCTACACTCGAAGAACATGGCGCCGTTTCTGCAGAGTGTGCCTCGCAAATGGCTACGGGTGCCATCGCAGCTGCCGATGTAGACGCTTCTGTAGCAGTTACGGGCATCGCAGGCCCTGGTGGTGGAACGGATGAAAAACCGGTAGGACTTGTTTTTATCGCAGTCGCTACCGCCCGCGAAGAAGGAGCATTTGTCGAGCGGTTCGAGTTCGGGGATATTGGCCGCGATCAGGTCAGACGCGAAACAATACGCGAAGCGCTTGAGATGCTTTTGGGTTACGGGATTGACGGAGACGATGAGGCCGAGCTCAATTAATTTTCTGAAACACTTGATGTGTGCATTCTGGCACACCCAACATTGCAAAGAGGAATTATATTCAAATCATCAAAGAGACAGATTGTCTTGGAGATATTTGATGTTACTCCCTATCCCCAACTCTACCCCGATGTTCGCATCGGGGTTTTCTTTTGTGTGAATGTAAATTCAAACTGTCTTTGGGTAGATTTGATCTGCACGCGCTTCAAAAGCATCGACAAAACGGCCAAATGCCATATCGAACACAGTGCCAGCAGCCATTGCGAGCATTTTGCTGCGCAACTCATAATCGATCATGAAATGAACGCGGCATTCTGAACTGGTCAATTCTTCAAATTTCCAAGTGTTCTCTAAATGTTTGAACGGGCCGTCTATGTATTTGACATCAATTTCCAGCAATTCACTGTTCATCAGAACCTGCGTTGTGAAGGTCTCACTCAACATCTTATAGGCCATGGTCATGTCGGCCATGATCAGTGTTTTTGCACCCCGTTCCCGCTTGTCCTTGATGCTCAGTGACTGGCAGAGCGGCACGAATTCCGGATAGTGGTTCACATCGCACACAAGGTCGTACATATCTCGTGCCGAGTGCTTCACGACATGCTGCTTTTCGAGACGTGGCATTGCAGATGGGCCCTTAAGAGAGTTTTGCTTCTCTGGCAGCGCGAAGCTTGGCGAAATCTTCACCCGCATGATGCGAAGAGCGTGTCAATGGCGTTGAAGAAACCATCAAAAATCCCTTGGCATAAGCGGTGGTCTCATAGGCCTTGAATTCATCAGGCGTAACAAAATCAATAACTTCGTGGTGATGCGGAGTCGGCTGAAGATATTGACCAATGGTGATGAAATCCACATCTGCAGTGCGAAGATCGTCCATCAATTGCAAAACTTCGTTTCGGGTTTCACCAAGACCCACCATAATCCCGGATTTCGTAAAAATCGACGGGTCGATTTCCTTCACCTGTTGCAGCAATCGAATTGAATGGAAATACCGTGCACCCGGCCGAACCGTCAGATAGTTCGATGCGACTGTTTCCAAATTGTGGTTGAACACATCGGGCTTGGCCTTGGCGACAGCTTCAATGGCGCCTTCTTTGCGTAAAAAATCCGGTGTCAGAATTTCGATGGTTGTATCGGGCGAAGCAGCGCGGATCGCCTCAATGGTTTCAACAAAATGCTGAGCGCCGCCATCGTCTAGATCATCCCGATCCACTGATGTGATGACGACATGGTTCAAACCGAGCTTGGCCACAGCATTTGCAACATTTTCTGGTTCCTTTGCGTCCAATGCATTTGGAACACCCGTTCGGACATTGCAAAACGCGCATGCCCGGGTGCACGTATCACCCATGATCATCATGGTTGCATGTTTTTGCGACCAGCATTCGCCGATGTTTGGGCATCCAGCTTCTTGGCAAACAGTTACCAGATTGTTTTCCTGTACAATCTTGCGTGTCTCTTCATACACAGGAGACCCGCCTGCCCTGACCTTGATCCATGCCGGTTTCTTTTTCACCGGATTGGCGGGCTTGTGCTCCTTTTCAGGATGCCGGGGCCTCACATCGCGTTGTGTGTCAATTACTGTAACCAAGACGTCTTGTATCCTTATTTGATTGCTGCTCAGCAATCCCTCAAATATGTGAAAACCAGCTCATCCGAGGCCATTCGACCGGTTGGTTGACATTGTTTAAAAACTTCGCGGGTTCCCCTGACCGTGACTTCCAATTGATCAGAACGGACTGGTCCCTCGACATAATATTCCAGTGGGTTACCCGGGCAGAACTTTGAAAATCGCCGCGCTGTTCCAGAATACCAATTCCCGCTCTTTATACCATTAAAGAGCAATGTGCCGCGTCTAACTCCTGCATTGCGCAAGACTTGTCGCGGGTTTTCATAATACATCCAGCGCTGATTGCCGGATGCTTTCAAACGCATCACTGATCCATTGTGATTCCAGCAAGAATCAGCACTTGCAGACGTCATTGAAAAACCAAATGCAGTGCACGCAACCGCTAGTGAAAGGGCTGAAGAAATGAAAAGTCTTTTCATGGTTCTATCCTCGATTTGGCCCCTGCTTGCAATTCTATCTCTAAAACCAGTTGTTTCCAACGAGAGAGTTACATGTGGATCACGCGGTCGTAAGCTTCAAGAACACTCTCATGCATCATTTCCGATAAAGTAGGATGCGGGAAGACGGTGTGCATCAGATCTTCTTCCGTTGTTTCAAGTGTCATGGCAACGACATAACCCTGGATCAATTCAGTTACTTCAGCACCGATCATGTGCGCGCCGAGGAGTTGACCGTTCTTTTCATCAAAGACTGTCTTGATCAATCCATCCGGCTCTCCCAAGGCAATTGCCTTGCCATTGCCCAAAAACGGAAAGCGACCGACCTTGACCTTGTGACCCGCTTCCTTCGCCTGTGCTTCGGTCATGCCGACAGATGCGATTTGCGGATGGCTATATGTACATCCGGGAATTTTAGCCTTGTCCATGACATGTGGCTTTTTCCCCGTAATCGCCTCGACACAGATAACACCCTCATGTTCCGCCTTGTGCGCGAGCATAGGCGGCCCGGCTACATCGCCAATGGCAAATATGCCCTTTACGTTGGTTTTTCCATAACCGTCCGCAACAATACATCCGCGATCGGTTTTAACGCCAAGTTGTTCAAGCCCGAGATTCTCAATGTTTCCGACTACACCGACTGCAGAGATTAGTTTATCGGCAGACAGTTTTTCTTTCTTGCCAGACTTGTCTTCCACGTGCGCTATGATGCCTGTTGCCGTTTTCTCTACCTTGGTCACCTTTGATCCGGTGAGGATTTTCATCCCGGCTTTTTCAAACCGCTTTTGCGCAAGCTTGGAGATTTCTTCGTCCTCAACCGGCACCACACGGTCCATCAATTCTATGACCGTGACCTCAACACCCATGGCGTTATAGAATGACGCGAATTCAATGCCGATTGCGCCCGACCCCATGATCACCAGAGATTTAGGCATTTCTTTCGGCACCATTGCTTCAAAATAGGTCCAGATTTTATCCCCATCCGGCTCAATGCCCGGTATGACACGAGGACGTGCTCCGGTTGCCACAATGATATTATTCGCCTTGTAAGTTCCCTCACCCAATGCATTTTTGGGGGCTGGATGTTGCGGCTCCGTTGGCGTTTTTGAAGATTTCGAAACCTGCACTTCGCCGGGCTTCGTAACTTTAGCCTCGCCCCAGATCACATCAACCTTGTTCTTCTTCAAAAGATGGCCAACGCCGCCATTTAGCTGGCCAGATACGCCACGAGATCGCTTGACTATCTCCGCTGGATTGAAACTGACATTGTCGGCTTTCAAACCATAGTCAGAAGCGTGTTGCATGTAATGATAGATTTCAGCTGATCGCAGGAGGGCCTTGGTGGGGATACATCCCCAGTTCAGGCAAATGCCGCCCAAATGCTCACGCTCGACAATGGCAGTTTTTAACCCAAGTTGTGCTGCGCGAATTGCAGTTACATATCCACCAGGGCCTGAACCGATGATCAAAACGTCATATTCATTTGCCATATCCTGTTTCCTTAATAATCCGTGGCAAGGAGGAGCCACTTGTTCACTTTGTGACCGAGGCCAAAATCGATATATGGCCGCTCATCAATGGGTTGAAATCCATGTTTTTCATAAAGAGCCAAAGCACCGGTATTTGTGTCTTCAGCTACCAGCATCGCTTTCTCAGCGCCTGTATGCTTTCCCCGAAGCAAGCTGTTCTTCAATAAGGCATCGCCCCAGCCTTTTCCCTGGTGCTCTTCAAACACAGCGAAACTGTCAACAAACCAGGAGCCAGCTGCCTGTTCGTACAATTCAAACACGGGAACGAAAGGCGGTGCGTTCTTTTTGATCTCAGCCACTCCATCGACTTCACTCGGTGGCATGACATAACTCGTGATGCTTCCGGCCACCATGTCGTCTGCTATCGCAACATAGGCATTACGCCATGCAAATATCTCATAACTAGCAAACCTGCTGCGGCCAAAGTTTAATGCATCCTTGGCTTTGCCATTCTTGACCGCGCCCTGCCAAAACCACAATGAAATTCCAAACCCGGCCATGTTGTCGAGGATGGCGAGATCAGCAGCCTCTTTCTTTTGCGCTGGGCGGATGATGATTTCGGTCATATAATCAAACTCGCTGAATCAACATTGCCAAGCGCGGAGCCGGAAAAATGGACCTGATCGACTACCTGGTGAGCAACATCATCGAGTTGCCGCATATTGTCCGCTGGCCCGGTATATTTTTGATTGTTCTCTATCTGCTTCGTGCGGTCAGTCATATTTTCCGTCTCAGATTGATCTCGGTAGTTACCAACATCCTCTATGCAACCATTGTTGCGCTTTTACTTGCTCAATATGGCAATGAAATTGCTGCGTTCATGGAAAATCAATGGATGCAGCTTCAAGCCAACAAGCCGAATGAATCCGGCTAAACCAACATTCCGATTGGTGATTCAATGTAGTGTTTGAACGCAACTGCGAGTTCAGCCCCCAATGCGCCATCGATCACACGGTGATCAAATGCAAAGGTCGCTGTCATCACAGTAGCCGGCACCAATTCTCCGTCTTTCACAACCGGTTGTTTTGTTCCTGCGCCAATCGAAACGATTGATGCATGCGGTGGGTTGATGATTGA
Organism: Rhizobiaceae bacterium; assembly: GCA_030065115.1. Classification (GTDB taxonomy): domain Bacteria; phylum Pseudomonadota; class Alphaproteobacteria; order Rhizobiales; family Rhizobiaceae; genus JAALLB01. Next base: position 12,423 of record JASJDO010000028.1, read on the forward strand.
CGTAAAATTCGAAACGCCGAACATTCCAAGGTTCGACACAGCCGTTGAACCGCCCTGATATTCCTGTGGCTTCAATTTTTTCTCGCGAGCCCGTCCAGCCAAATCTTTCATCTCAATTGAAATCACAGACAGGGATTTCTCTTCGGCACGTTTGACGATTGGTGTGATTAAACCATCGGGAATGGCAACCGCTACGCCCACATCAGAATGTTTGTGGAGAATGCGTGCGCCTGATGTCCATGAAGCGTTGGCCATCGGCACGTCACGCAGTCCCAGAGCCATTGCCTTGATGATGAAATCGTTCACCGAGACTTTGTAAAGCGGTTTTTCATCGTCACCGGTGGGAGCAGCCTCATTGATTTGTTTGCGCAATGCCAACAGCGCATCCAACTGGCAATCCATCGAGATATTGTAGGACGGAATGGTTTGCGTAGATTCTGTCAGACGCGAGGCGATTGTGCGGCGCATGCCATCATGCGGGAGAACCTCGTATTCATCTTCCTTGTAGAAAGCCAGCACCTGTTCATCGCTCATGCTGGTTGCTATCGGAGCTGCTAATGTTGTTGTGGCGGATTGCGACGATGGTACGGATGAGATGTTAGACTTGCCTTCCACATCGGCCTTTACAATCCGTCCTCTTGGTCCGCTTCCTTTTATTGCGGCAAGGTCAATATTGTTCTGCTCTGCGATGCGCCGCGCCAATGGGGAGGCGATAATCCGGTCGCCGTTAGTCTGTGCGGCTGATATTGTTTCTGCAGGTTGTGTCGTAGGTTCTGCTTTCTCAGACTTTGTTTCTTGTTTTGATGTTGTAGCACCTTTGGGAGCTGCCTCGGGTGCAGAAGATGCGGCAGCGGAAACATCTTCACCGTCCTCTGCCAATACCGCAATCACCTGATTGACTTTGACGCCATCAGTACCTGCAGCGACATGAATTTTGGCGATGGTTCCCTCGTCCACCGCTTCTACTTCCATGGTTGCCTTGTCGGTCTCGATCTCGGCAATCACATCGCCCGGTTCAACCTTGTCGCCCTCTTTCACTAGCCACTTGGCGAGGTTACCCTCCTCCATGGTGGGTGAAAGTGCTGGCATGGTAATATCAATCGGCATTGCCTGTTTCTCTCGCTACTTAGTTTTCTGTTTCAAACCTGCCGTCATTCATCAGCATGTTTGTTGTAATGTGTATTTTGCCATCATCAGCCGGAACCCATTCCGCCAGCCGTGTCAGTCTCTTCTGCTCATCAGCCACCTTGCGTATGGCCTCGTCTTCCGAGAGCGCGCGGTTGCTCAAGGTTTCAAGCGCCTCATGGCTGATCTCCAAAACCACCTTGCGGCCATCGATCAGCACTGATTTTCCAAGCCGGTCATAGCGTAGTGATTTGAGGTCAAGGCGCTGCATGACCCTTACCGATAACTCACTTGTTTAACTGCAGCGACGACCTCTTCAACGCTAGGCAACGCTAGCTTTTCAAGATTTTCAGCATACGGCATCGGCACGTCTTTCCCGCAAATGGTGACAACGGGCGCATCGAGATAATCAAATGCCTGCTGCACGATTTGCGCTGCAATATGGTCACCAACCGATGATTGCGGAAAACCTTCCTCTACAGTCACAAGGCGATTGGTTTTCTTGACCGATGCAATCACAGTATCCATGTCCAATGGCCGAATGGTGCGCAGATCAATGATCTCGACATCTACTCCGTCTTCAGCAAGCTGTTCTGCTGCCTTGACTGCATAGGTCATGCCGATACCGAAGGAGACGATCGATGCGTCAGTGCCCGATTTGTGAACTCTTGCCTTGCCAATTGGCAAAACCCAGTCTTCCACGTCCGGCACGTCAAAGGACTGTCCGTACAGAATCTCGTTTTCCAGAAATACAACCGGGTTCGGATCACGGATTGCCGCTTTCAAGAGGCCTTTTGCATCGGATGCAGTATATGGCATCACTACCTTCAACCCCGGGATATGGCTGTACCACGCGGCATAACATTGCGAATGCTGCGCTGCCACGCGTGCAGCCGCTCCATTTGGTCCCCGGAATACCATTGGCGCACCCATCTGACCGCCGGACATATAAAGTGTTTTGGCCGCTGAATTGATGATCTGGTCAATCGCCTGCATGGCGAAGTTGAAGGTCATGAACTCAACAATCGGCTTCAACCCAGCCATGGCTGCGCCGACACCGATACCCGCAAACCCGTGTTCGGTAATCGGCGTGTCGACCACCCGGCGCGAGCCAAACTCGTCCAGTAATCCTTGGGTGATCTTGTAGGCGCCCTGATACTCTGCGACTTCCTCACCCATGATGAATACGTCTTCGTCGCGGCGCATTTCTTCAGCCATGGCGGTATTTAGAGCCTCGCGGACCGTCATGGAAACCATGGACGTGCCTTCCGGAATTTCCGGATCAGCGGCTATATCAGCCACTACAGGTTCCTGCGCATTCGCAGTTGGTGCTGAAGAAGCCTCCACTGTCCCAGAGTCTGGTTCAGCCGCCGGAGCTGCGCTTGCCGCTGCACTAGGCGCTTCAACAGTTGATGCGTCCTCGCCATCTTCTGCCAACATGGCGATGACAGAATTCACCTTCACACCTTCAGAGCCTTCAGCGATCAGTATTTTCGCAATTGTTCCCTCATCCACAGCTTCCACTTCCATGGTCGCCTTGTCTGTTTCTATCTCAGCAATTATATCGCCAGAGGAGATCGTATCGCCCTCTTTTACGAGCCATTTCGCGAGATTTCCCTCTTCCATGGTTGGAGAAAGTGCAGGCATCAAGATTTCTACAGCCATGATTATGCCTCCACCAGAATATCGGTATAAAGCTCGGAAACATCCGGCTCAGGGTTGGTCTGCGCAAACTCCGCCGATTTAGCCACAATGGCACGAATATCCTTGTCCATTGCCTTAAGCTCGTCTTCGGTCGCCATTTTGGCTTCGATCACACGCTGCTTGACCTGTTCAATTGGATCTTGCTCGGCCCGCATTTTCTGGACTTCATCCTTTGTGCGGTATTTCGCCGGATCAGACATCGAATGTCCACGATAGCGATAGGTTTCCATTTCAAGAATAATCGGTCCCTTACCGCCTCTCACGAACTCTACTGCGTGATCGGCAGCGGCCTTGACTGCGCGAACATCCATGCCATCAACATGCATGCCCGGAATGTTAAATGACGCGCCACGCTGTGAGAAATCGGTCAGGGCAGAAGATCGCGCTACTGCAGTGCCCATGGCGTAGCGGTTGTTCTCGATAATATAGATAACCGGCAAATCCCAGAGTGAGGCCATGTTGAAGCTCTCATAAACCTGACCTTGGTTCGATGCGCCGTCGCCAAAATAGGCGACACTCAAATTATCATTGCCGCGATATTTATTGGCAAATGCCAGTCCGGTACCTAGCGACACCTGAGCCCCCACAATGCCGTGACCACCATAGAAATGCTTCTCTTTTGAGAACATGTGCATGGAACCGCCCTTACCTTTGGAATAACCATCCCTGCGGCCGGTAAGTTCAGCCATCACCCCATCCGGATCCATGCCACAGGCTAACATGTGGCCATGGTCACGGTATCCTGTGATGACCTGATCACCATCCTTCAATGCCATCTGCATGCCGGTAACAACGGCTTCCTGACCAATGTAAAGGTGGCAAAAGCCTCCGATGAATCCCATCCCGTAGAGTTGTCCGGCTTTTTCTTCAAAGCGGCGGATCATCAGCATGTCATAATAAGCTTTCAGCTCCTGTTCTTTCGAGAACTTCTCAGGTGCTGGTGACTTTACAACCGTTGTTTTGCGTGAAGAATTCCGAGTGTTGGTCTTCTTGGGTTTGGCTGCCATATAGAGACTCCTTGATTATCTGAGAATATCAAGGAAACTCTATCAAAACACAATACGTATTTTTGCGGATTTTTCGCTATTTAACTTATTGTTTTTGTAGAAGTATTATACTATTAACTCGAAGATGGTTAATCGACTTATCTCATCAAAACAATTTCGTCACCATGCAAAAGGTTGAGATTGTATCTTGCCTGCTCATCCAGCATGTCTCGCTCGATTGATCCGTTTTTGAGAAGCATCACGCGTTTTTCCAGCTCCTCCCGGTCTTGCCGAAGGGATGCCAAACGAAACTCTAGTTCAAGCGAACGCTCAACGGTCTGACGATGTGATTCAAGACCGAATTTTCCGATAGTCGAGTGGTAGTAAAAATACGCACTGAGTGTGAGACAGAATACCGGTATGACTAACCGATGCAAATTGCTGTTTTTTCGCTGCCGCGTAGCCACTGTTGAACCTACTCAAAACCAAAACTGATCAACTGGTTAAAAATAGCCGTTTTGCATTAACAACTAGTTTACTGAAAAACATCTCGGCTAACGCCAATTGAACAGAGCTTGACCTACACGGGGGTTTTCCAATCGTATCCAGATTGGCATATGATCGCTCACATCATGCTGAAACAGGGAATATTTTGGTTTGCTTGAGCCCGCTTTTGTTTCATCCGGCAAAACGTCAAAGAACAATTGGACGAAATCAAACATGCCATAATTGAACAGATCCGGTGCCTCTTGCCCGGCTTCGTCGTTTTTGTGCGGCGGCGGCAGTCGCCTGTCAGACGCGATAATCGCTATATGATCAAAAGTCTGGTTACGACGCGCATTGGTTCTGTAAACTTCCGCCATGTCTGGATGAACACTCAGGAATGGCATGTTAATCTTCGCTGCCCGTTTGAGGCGGGTTTGGTTCAGCGATTTCAGATAGTTGGTCATCTGTTCTCGTTTGACATGCGTTTTTTCAAAATCGAGATTCAGGTCTCCGAACAATATGAAATTTGGTTCAAACATGCGCTCCATTTTATCGGCCCGTATAATCAACCAATCCATCAGCGCCTTGAATTCCCGCAGCCTCTCACCTTTCCAAACCGTATTTGATCCACCAAAAAGAAGATGGGCGTTAACCGCAATAAAGCGGTACGGATCTGCATCACCGTTTTCCAGGGTTTTGAAAGAAACCATGTGTGGGCTACGGATGAACTGCAGGAACTCGGTTATTGAAAATGCTGGCTTTGACGGTTTTCGTGGCTTTTTAGTTCCGCCATCGGCGTTCAATCCGGTCTCCTCCCATTCTGCAACTTCCTGTTCCCACAGAGCAACCTTGGCATCAAAGGTCGCCATTTCTCCCTCGCGGGCAATCAAATCACTGCGGAAACTTTCCCGGTCGTCATACAACGTTCGGAGGATATCAGAGCGTTCATAGGCAAGATCAGACCCAAGTCCCGTTGGTTGCAGCTTGTCATTGCGATATACATACACCAATCGTTCGATATTGCCCCCTGCTCCCGGACTGCCACCGGAAATATCAGAGGCTGCAAAACTGTATTTTTCACCCAGTTCGTCAATCATGTGGCGAACACTCGTCAGGTCGTCGCCAACTTCCTGAATCGCTAGAAGATCGCATTTTTCGGCAAACCGTAACAGCAATTTCCAAGCCCCAGGAGTCCGCTTGAGCTTGCTGCCTGATTTCAACTTGCCGAACTTCCGAATATTGAATGAGGAAAATACCAGTGAGCCAGAACGCCTTTCGGGCATCCCGTATTTTTTTTCATCGCCATCCAGATGTGAGTGAATGCGCTCCCACTGCGCCGGGGTAAATTTTGCCATGCCCTACTCCCACATAAGACCGAAAGCCCCTTTTTCCGAGCTTATCACATATGGGAGCGGGTACAAACCTACTTGAGGATTGACCTTCCGGCATAACGGGCTGCGGAACCGAGTTCTTCTTCGATCCGGATCAACTGATTGTATTTGGCCAACCGGTCTGAACGTGCCAACGAGCCTGTTTTGATCTGTCCGCAGTTTGTGGCAACGGCAAGATCGGAAATAGTGGAATCTTCTGTTTCTCCAGAGCGGTGGGACATAACGGCTGTGTAGGAAGCCTTATGTGCCATCTCTACCGCTTCAAGCGTTTCAGTGAGTGAGCCGATCTGGTTTACCTTGACCAAGATAGAATTCGCCACTCCCATGCGAATGCCGTCAGAAAGTCGCGCAGAGTTTGTTACGAACAGATCATCACCGACCAGCTGGCACTTGTCGCCGACTTTCTCAGTGACGGTTTTCCAGCCTTCCCAGTCATCTTCGGCCATGCCATCTTCAATGGAAATAATGGGATATTTTCCAACCAACTCTGCCAGATAGTCAGCCATTGCTTCAGGTTCCAGAGTACGGCCCTCGCCTTCCAGCACATAGTTGCCATCCTTGAAGAACTCGGTCGAAGCACAATCAAGTGCCAGATACATATCTTCGCCAGGTTTAAATCCTGCCTTTTCAATGGAGGCCATGATGAAATCCAGCGCATCCGGCGCACTTGCAATGTTTGGTGCGAAACCGCCCTCATCGCCAACATTCGTGTTGTGGCCCTGGCTATGCAATTCCTTTTTCAATGTATGAAATACTTCTGCACCCATGCGCACCGCATCAGATATTGAATCAGCACCAACAGGCATGATCATGAATTCTTGAAAATCGATTGGGTTGTCCGCATGTTCCCCGCCATTGATGATGTTCATCATCGGGACCGGCAAAATAGAGGCGTTGGGCCCACCAACATACTTAAACAACGGAAGCGCTGAAGCTTCTGCAGCAGCTTTCGCAACTGCCAGTGAAACACCAAGAATAGCATTTGCGCCGAGCTTCGCCTTGTTTGGCGTGCCATCAAGCTCAATCATGGCTGCATCGATAGCCCGCTGCTCGGTTGCATCCATTCCTGTGATAGCCTCAGCAATGTCCGCATTCACGGCTTCAACCGCCTTTGTCACACCTTTACCAAGATATCTTGCTCCGCCATCGCGCAGTTCTACTGCTTCGTGGGCGCCTGTGGATGCCCCTGACGGCACTGCAGCCCGGCCAAATGATCCGTCTTCGAGGATCACGTCAACTTCGACAGTCGGATTGCCGCGTGAATCAAGAATTTCACGGCCGTGGATATCTACAATAGCAGTCATATGAATACCTTTGAGTTGCTGGGAGGAAAGTTGCCCTTTCAATAAACAAGGTTCGTATGGGTTTGAAGTGCAATTTTGAGAATTTGGCAAAGATAATCCAAAAATTGCCCAATTTTCGGCATGAAAGAATCAAAATCCAGCATGACACTACCGGGAAAAATAAAAACGGAGAGGTGTCAAATGTCCAAGCGAGCAATCAGCGCGCTCACAATTGCGGCTGCAATATCAATACCAACCACAATGATCAGTCTTACTACATCCGCACAAGCGCAATCATTTTCCTGTTCAAATGCTCAATTGCCAAGTGAAATGGCGATTTGCAACAGCGAGAGCCTTCTGGTCAAAGACGAACAGGTCGCCTCATTGTTGGCGTCAAAATTGGTAACTGCAACCGCAAGCGGAAAAATGCAGGATGTTTCTCAGGAACACGGCGATTGGATGAAACTCAGGAATGCATGTTTCAACGATTTCGAATGTCTTGAAGATGTTTATGACAAACGTATTCTGAGTCTGACCGGACGCGATCTGTAAACCTGACTTCTACTTTACTGCCGCTGCTTCGCTTGACGCTCAGCGCGAAGTCCCCTTAGCTCATCCAGTATCAGTTGGCTTTGAGCTTTCATTTTCTCGCGCTCAGCTTTTGCCTCAAGTTCTTGCTCGGTTTGCATGGCATTCACAATGACACCGATAAACAAGTTCAACACGGTAAATGCAGTGACGACGATGAAGGGAATAAAAATCGCCCAAGCATAAGGGAATTCTTCCATCACAGGGCGCGCAACACCCATCGACCAACTTTCCAACGTCATGATCTGGAACAAGGTGAATGCCGAGGCACCGATGGATCCAAACCATTCCGGGAACGCGATCGCAAAGAGTTTCGTACAGATTACGGCAAAAACATAAAATACCAGAAACAACAGGAAGACAATTGACCCCATCCCCGGCAATGCAGACAAGAGACCTGACACTACCCGCCGCAAAGACGGGATCGTCGATACCAGCCTCAATACACGCAGAATTCTGAATGCACGTAAGACCGAAAGGCTTCCGGAAGCCGGTACCAAAGCAATTCCGACAACCACGAAATCGAATATCCTCCAAGGATCGCGCCAAAACCCTTTGAAATTGTGAAAAAGACGCAGCGAGATCTCCATGATGAAAATGGACAATATCGCATGGTCCAAAGCCTTGAGGTGCGTCCCGTAATCGGATGCAATTGACGGCACGGTCTCCAAACCCAAGGTAATCGCATTGATCAATATCAACGCAATGATCGCTTTTTCAAACAATGGATTTTGAACGAAAAAACCAACTTGATCGCGAAATGATTGAGGTTCACGCACCTCTGAAACTACATCAGACATTACTACCCACCCGATTATCCCTGACTGAGTATTACCTGTTTTTCCTTATATTATCGCTAAACCTTATTATTAATGATTTGATACTGCTAATTCTTGATCAAGGCATCAATTTGCATCAGCTGTTCAATCAGGCCCTCTAAATCATTCAACCGCACCATATTTGGTCCGTCCGAAGACTTTGTATTGTCCGGGTCGTCATGCGTTTCGATAAATACGCCAGCAACGCCAACGGCAACAGCGGCACGCGCCAGGGGGGGCACCATGTCTCGGTCACCCCCGGATGAACCGCCGAGACCGCCAGGCATTTGAACAGAATGTGTTGCGTCGAATATGACCGGGTAACCTGTTTCTGCCATCTGTGGCAAAGCACGCATATCAGATACGAGTGTGTTGTATCCAAAACTTGCTCCGCGCTCGGTAAGCAGGATTTGATCATTTCCGGAATCGGCGACCTTTTTGGCCACGTTTTTCATATCCCAGGGCGCAAGAAACTGCCCTTTTTTCACATTGACCACTTTGCCGGTTTTCGCTGCAGCAACCAGTAAATCCGTTTGGCGACAAAGGAAGGCCGGTATCTGCAGAACATCAACGAAAGGAGCAATTGTTGCGCATTGATCTTCCGAATGAACATCAGTCAAAACCGGGGTTTCAAATTCCTGCCTCAAGTCGCTAAAAATCGAGGTCGATTCTTCCAGTCCAATCCCGCGTGTCGCGTCGATTGATGTTCGGTTAGCCTTGTCATAACTCGACTTGTAGATGAAGTTCGCTCCAAGCCGGTTGCAGATCTCCTTGATGCTGCCCGCCATATGAAACGCATGTTCGCGGCTTTCCAGCTGACATGGTCCAAGTATAAAGGATACCGGCTTGTCATTGGCGAATTCGACATTGCCGACGGAAATCGTTTTCTGTTTAGCCATCATGTCAACCTTCGACAAAAGCAATCATAGCGCCCTGCCCTGATGCAGGATCAACGATCAAACGCTGTCCTACTTTTCTGGTTTCAATACCTGCATCTGACAACTGATCAGCCACCTTTGCCTGATCTTTCACCAACACGTCAAAAGCAACTGCCTTCATGCCTCGTTCGGTTGCAGCATCCACGCCGTAGTGCTGTTTCAGCCCAGCGGAGTTGAGTGCTGACACTTTGCCATTTGGCAGAGTGAATTCCATGCCAAAGGAATGCGAACGGATTTCACGCTGGCCGCTCATTGTTTGGAGATAGTATTGGAAATCTTCGGGCAATTGTTCGCACAAGGTCACTCGGGTAATACCGGTTGCGCCGTTAGCGTGTTTCGTAAGTTCTGACGGAAACGTTGGCGGCCCATCGGGTCTTTCGCACAGGAAACAAGCGAAATCCGGAGAACGTTCATCAATGCCCATGGCCACCTTGACCGCAACTCCGGGACGCCGAACCGTTACAAGCTTTCCTGTCTGCCAGCCCGCTTTCTTGATGTTTTTACGTTCTTTTCTGGGATCAGGTTCTCCGAACACCAAATACGTGAAGCCATCATCCCCGTTACGAAAACGGTAGGCCATATCTCGTCTTAGAAAAGGATTGCCCTTGTCGATGGCGGCTTCAACCGTTTCACGATGGCCAATGGCTATCGGTTCAATGAAGGTTCCATTTTCGAAAAAAACACAGGCATTTTCGGAACCAAATTTGTGCCGTGCATCAGGTGCGACAGTGAAGCCCAACGCCGTCAATCGTTGGCGCGCAACCTTGAGTGAAGGCACTGGTAAAACGACATGATCAATATTTCTCGGTGTAAGTTTTGTCATGTGTGCTGGATGCCTTATTGGCCGCGTTTTGACAAGATTAAATCGTGAGAACGACGTTTCCGCCGGCTTGGCCGCTTTCTACAAGTTCATGCGCCTGAACAATTTCGTCCAAAGGAAGCGTGTGGGAAATTCTTGTCCGTGCATGACCGGATCGCATAAACCAGTTCAGACGATCAATCGCGGCCATGCGCTCTGCCCGATCCAGTTCATAAACGAGGAAAAACTGAAGACTGATTGATTTAAACAGGAGATCGCGAAACGGAACATCGATCGCGCCCATGTCGTTGGAACCATAGGAGTAAATCGTCCCTTTTGCTTGCAGGGCGGGAGCGGAGATCAATTGAGACGTCGAATAAAAATCCATGTCTATGATTGCGCCAACGCCCTCTCCGCTAGTCAGTTCCAGGGTTCGGTCAGCAACATTTTCTGTTTTGTAGTCGATACAACCAATTGCGCCTGCTTCGAGCACAATATCATGCTTGACCGCTGATGCGGTGCCAATCACCTTCCGTCCCATCAGGGTCGTCATTTGCGTGATGTAATGTCCCACAGCAGAAGCAGCTCCGGTGACCAGAACGGTTTCCGAATTGTCTGAAGCCAACAGATTGACTGCGTGCGCCGCAGTGAGGCCCGGAATGCCGAAACACGCAGCTGTTTCAAAGGTGATCTCATCATCCAGCTTCACCGCCTGAAACTCAGGTACAGCGATGTATTCTGCTGCCGTGCCGTATTGGCGTTGCCATTGCCCGTTCCAAATCCAGACCCGCTCGCCAACTCTTGAGGTATCAGCGCCCTCACCAACAGCTTCGATTACCCCAGCGCCATCACTATGTGGGATCACAAAGTCGAAGGCAGGTGCACGCCCTGCCCGTGATTTAACATCAGATGGATTTACACCGGATGTCGCCAGCTTGACCAATACCTCGCCAGTTCGTGGTTCGGGTATTGGCTTGTCAGCAAATTCAAGGACGGCATCAGCCGATCCATTGCGGGAATAGAGAACTGTTTTCATGAGCAACCTGTAGCACACCTTGATATGATTTCACCCAAATTCCAAGAAGATGAAATGGTTTCAGTACTTGCAACCTCGCAAGGATCGTATTTTACTTCTGATTGGGAGGAAGACATGAACGTACCAATCATCAAAATTCAGCCGGGCGACCAACCCTTTTGTGCAAATCCCGCGACTTCATTCACGATGCCTGCACGGTTTTATACCTCGCCCGAGATTTATGAAGCTGAGAAAGAGGCAATCTTTTACAAGAATTGGTATTACGTCTGCCACCAATCGCAGGTGAAAGACGCTGGTGAGTATGTCTCTGCTCAAATCCATAATCAATCGGTCTTTGTAACCCGTGATCGATCTGGTGATTTGAATGCATTTTACAATGTTTGCCCGCATCGCGGTCATGAACTGGTTCAAGGGTCAGGCAAGAAGAACCTGATCGTATGCCCATATCATGCGTGGAGCTTTGATATGGACGGCACGCTCAAGGCGGCCCGAAACTCGGAGAACATTCTCAACTTTGACAAGTGCGACTTCTCTTTGAAAGCTATCCGCGTTGAGAGTTTCTGCGGCTTTGTGTTCGTCAATCTGGACGAAGATGCGATACCGCTTGCCCAACAAGCCTCTGAACTTGAAGATGAAATTCGCAAATATTGCCCGAAAATCGATGATTTGGTGTTCGCTCAGCGCGATACGTATCATGTGGAATGCAATTGGAAGGTCATGATCGACAATTTCCTTGAGTGTTATCATTGCGATCCTGCGCATCGGGACTTTGTGGACCTGGTCGACATGGATACTTATCGCAGCATCTGCAATGGCATATACTCCAGCCATGTGTCAGACAATGTGCGCACCACAGATGCTGCTGCATTCAGCTTTGAAAAGGGTGATGTGGATTTTGGCTATTGTGGTTGGTTCCTCTGGCCAAACCTTACTATTTGGGCCTATCCCGGCGAAACGAATATTTCCACCTTGCAAATGATCCCCGATGGCGTGGGAAACACAATCGAACATCAGGATTGGTTCACTGAGACAGCAACACCCAGCAAGCAACTCAAAGACGCGATGGATTATCAAAAAGATGTCCTGCAGCCTGAAGATATTTCACTCTGCATCAATGTGCAGAAAGGGTTGCAGTCAAAGGGGTATAATCAGGGACGTTTTGTGGTCGATAAAGATCTGACCGAGCTTTCAGAACACGCCGTGCATCATTTCCAGAAAATGGTCATGGAAGCCTTGGGTGGCGAGATACAAAGCTGACGCGTCATTCGCAGATGTTTTTCTCAATGAAACAGTTGCTTCCGAGACAACCGTCCCAGCCTTCTTGTTTCTTGGCTTCTGATTTTTCACCGAAGGTTCCATCAATGGATACAACCGACTTAATCTTGTCAAAGCGGTAGGTCCGCATGGCTTCAAAGTCCCTGCCCTTTGTGCAGCCACGGCGTTGCCAGCCCCGCATATAGAGCTGGCCATTTTTGCCGATGGCTACCTGATGAACGTCTACGATGCGAGGCTCACAGCCTTTGGATTTATCTTTGTCGTAGACCAGTTCAATTACTTGTTGGTTTTTAGCAGCGGCGCACAGGGGTGCTTCGAATTGGGTTTGGGCTTGGACAGCAGTTTCAAATCCTGCGAATAAAACTGAAAAGAAAATGGCCTTTTTGATCATGATAGTCATACCTAATTACAAAATATTACAACTGTTCCTACAATTTCCAATTATCAAGAATATTTTTATATGCATTTTCAACTTCTTCGCTATCAATGCTACAAGACATATAAACGATATTCAGTGCTGCAATTAATCCTTTGAATTTCGACACTTGATACATTATCGCCAAAACTTCAGCTGGTGTAATTCGATACCCGTTGATCATTCTCAATGCCAGCGAACCTATCGACTCGGATAATGGGTGCGAAGTACGTTTTTTCCATTCATAAAGAGTGTTTGTTAGAGTAATCTCCGTTACAGCAACATTTTTTGGTGGCCGACATATTTCGTCAAGCACAATGAACATTGCATTATCTGATATTGAAGCAGCCAGTTCGATAATCTCCATGGATTTTGATCGATCTTCGTATGGAAATTTACAATCAATAAGTTCTAAAAAGCTATATTCATCCATCGAGTAATTTTATATATGCTGGTCTGGAAATAATAGTCTCAAACCAATCTACTCTGCGCCTTGGCTGCCTCGATGAAACTTGCAAACAGAGGATGTGGTTCAAATGGACGGGACTTAAGTTCCGGGTGATATTGAACACCGATGAACCACGGATGCACATCGCGGGAATATTCAATGGTTTCCGGCAATAATCCATCCGGTGACATGCCAGAGAATATGAGGCCGGCCGCTTCCAGCTTTTCTTTGTAGTCCGTATTGACCTCATAACGGTGGCGGTGCCGTTCGGAAACATGAGTCGAGCCATAAATTTCCGCAATATGCGTGCCCTCTTTCAGCGGGTGCGGATAGGCGCCAAGACGCATGGTGCCGCCCATATCGCCGGACGCTTCGCGCTTCTCAATCTGGTTTCCTTTCATCCATTCAGTCATCAAACCAACGACGGGTTCCTTGGCCTTCTCGTCAAACTCAGTAGACGTCGCGTTTTCAATACCAGCAAGATTTCGCGCTGCTTCGATACAGGCCATTTGCATGCCGAAACAGATGCCGAAATACGGGATCTTGTTTTCCCGTGCATAGGTAACAGCCTTGATCTTGCCTTCAGCGCCTCGCTCTCCGAAGCCGCCAGGAACCAATATTCCGTCTACCTGCCCAAGATGCGCAGATGGGTCTTCTTCATCAAAGACTTCAGACTCAATCCACCTGAGATTGACCTTTACTTCATTGGCGATGCCGCCATGATACAGCGCTTCAATCAGAGATTTGTACGCATCCTTAAGCACGGTGTACTTGCCTACAACGGCAATGTTCACTTCACCTTCGGGATTATGGATTTTGCGGCTGATTTCATCCCATATCCGCATATCGGGTTTGGGCGCTGGGTCAATGCCAAATGCATCCAAAACTTCCTGATCCAACCCCTCTTTGTGATAGGTCATCGGAACGTCATAGATTGACTTGGCATCAAGTGCCTGAATAACCGCGGACGGGCGAACGTTACAAAATTGAGAGAGCTTACGACGCTCTTCTTTCGGAATTTCACGATCAGCGCGCACCAGCAAGATATCCGGCTGAATGCCGATTGAACGCAATTCTTTCACCGAGTGTTGCGTTGGCTTGGTTTTTAATTCACCAGCCGCCCAAATCCACGGCATCAATGTCAGGTGAACATAAATGCACTGCCCGCGTGGCAAATCATTGCCCAATTGACGGATGGATTCAAAGAACGGCAGAGCCTCAATATCGCCTACGGTGCCACCGATTTCGCACAAGACGAAATCATATTCATCATTGCCGTCCAGAACGAATTCCTTGATCTCGTTTGTGACATGCGGAATGACTTGAACCGTAGCACCAAGATAGTCGCCACGGCGCTCTTTCGCGATGATGTCCGAATAAATCCGACCTGTAGTGATGTTGTCTTGCTGATTTGCCGGACGGCCGGTGAACCGTTCATAATGCCCGAGGTCAAGATCGGTCTCTGCACCATCATCGGTCACAAAGCATTCGCCATGCTGGTACGGGGACATGGTTCCCGGATCAACATTCAAATAGGGATCGAGTTTTCTCAGCCTCACCTTGTACCCACGCGCTTGAAGAAGCGCACCGAGTGCTGCAGAAGCTAGACCTTTACCGAGCGAGGAAACCACGCCGCCTGTTATAAATACATATCGCGCCATGGGATTTAAGAACTAAACCTCTTCTTTCGATTCTGGTAGCAAAAAATGATTTCTTCACAAAAAAAGCCCCGAAAAAATCGGGGCTTGTGAATTCCGATTTAAATTCGCCTACTCCGTAGTAGGAACCTGTCCTTCTTCAGTCGCATTGTCCCCACCCAAATTGAGTGTATCACTGCCACCAAGCTGGTCGAGAATGCCCTCTCCTGTACCACCATCCTGGTTTTGCAGAGGAAGATTGTCCAGAACACTGCTGCCGCCATCAACACCAGAAAGAATACCAAGAGCGATTGATGTGGCAAAGAAACATGCCGCCAGAATTGCGGTTGTGCGAGTCAGTGCGTTGGCAGCTCCGCGCGCGGACATAAAGCCACCACCGCCTCCGCCGCCACCGCCGATGCCCAAAGCACCGCCTTCAGAGCGTTGAAGCAACACAACCACAACAAGCGCTACCACAATCAGCAAGTGGATTACGATAAGTACAGATTCCATCTCAAATCCTGAAATTTAAGGGCACATCGCCCACAAGTTGGGCGCTCTTTATCATGCTAACCCGATAATGCAAAGCTTATGCTGCATCTAACGATCAATACGTTGTGTTTCAAGGAAATCGCTAAAAATCAGCAAAGTTTCTCATAGGCCGCGCAAATGCCCAGAAAATCTTCAGCTTTGAGGCTTGCACCGCCCACAAGCGCACCATCCACATTTGCTATTCCCATTAATTCCTCGGCATTTCCCGGTTTAACTGAACCGCCGTATAATAAACGCATTTTGGCGCCGTCACTGCCAAATCGGGCTGTCAGGTTTTCGCGCATGAAGGCGTGAGCTTCTTTCACATCCTCGACTGAAGGTACCAGACCAGTGCCAATGGCCCAAACTGGCTCATAAGCCACAACTACGTTTTTTGCCGTTGAAGCCTCTGGCATCGATCCATCCAATTGATCTTTGAGGACTTCCAACGTCTCTCCTGCCTTGCGTTGGGCTTCCGTTTCGCCGATGCAAACGATGGTTATCAAGTCACCGCGCAAGCCTGCTTCGGCCTTTGACTTCACTATTGAATTCGTCTCGCCATGGTCTGTGCGGCGCTCAGAATGTCCAACAATCACAGCAGTACCTCCGCCATCGGCTATCATTTCAGCGGAAATATCTCCGGTATGGGCACCATCCTGATTGAAATGACAATCCTGACCGCCAATTTGCACCCGGGTTCCCAGGGCAACATGGGCAGCCGAAAAGATCAGTGTTGCCGGTAGGCATAAAAGCATATCAATCCGGTTACGCATTGCCGCATCGTAGCCGGCTGTCACGTTTCCCAATTCAGTCAAAGAGTTCCTGAAACCGTTCATCTTCCAGTTTCCGGCCACGAGGGGTTTGATATCGGGGGTCATGTCACATCTCCGCTGCATTTTTCTGCTTTATCCATGGTTCACGCAGGAAAGGCAATTACCGCTTTTAAGCATTCACAAATCCTTTAAACTCCGGTCCTTGTGAATGTTTCATTCTGCCGATATACGAAACCAAACAGATTCAGTTATTTCAGGGTGATTTATGCTCGATTTTCTCCGCCGCGGCTCTACAGGATGGTTGGCCAAAATTTTGATTGGTCTTCTGGTGTTGAGTTTTGCCATCTGGGGCATCTCCGGAAGCATTATATTCGGCAATCAAAACACTGTTGCACAGGTCGGTGACACCAAGGTGTCGACGCTTGACTATCGCCTTGCCTATGAGAACCAGTTGCTCGCACTTTCTCAACAAGTAGGACGGCGCCTCACCCAGCAACAGGCGGACGCATTTGGCCTGCGTCAGAACGTTTTGAACCAGGTGGTCGCCGGAGCAGTGTTGGATGAAAATACCAGAAAGATGGGGCTTGGCGTTTCCGAAGAAGAACTTGCCAAAGCAATCGCTGCCGATCCGACCTTCAGAGATCTGTCAGGGAATTTTTCAAGAAGCGCGCTGACTGCAACGCTCAGACAGTATGGCTTGTCGGAACAAGAGTATATCCAAAGCCGCAAGCTGGTCGCCATGCGCAATCAATTGCAGGATGGTACTGCGGCTTCTCTGGCGCTTCCCACTGCATTTGCTGATGCGCTTTCCAATTTCCAAAACGAAGAACGCGTTTTTGAATATGTCGAGTTCGGTGCCGAAGTCGTGGAAGAAAAGCCTGTCCCATCTGAAGCGGATATTGAAGCATACTACGAAGACAACAAATCCCGTTTTGTTGCACCGGAATATCGTAAGGTGAATGTGCTGCAAATTGAAGCGGCAAAGCTCGTTAAGCCTGATGAGGTCACCGACGAAGATTTGCGGGCAGAGTACGAAAACCGCCAAAGCAATCTAACCACTCCGGAACGCCGTCGCGTCGAGCAACTCGTCCTGGCAAATGCGGAGGAAGCCGCTACAGTTTCAGCAGAATTGAAATTGGGCAAAAGTTTTGAAGATGTTGTTACAGGCCTCGGAAAAAAGGTGGAAGATCTTTCCCTAGGGCTCGTAAGCGCTGGCGAATTGCCTGACAAGTCCGTTTCTGATGGTGCCTTTGCAGCGACCCTCAATCAACCAACAGATGTGATCGAAGGCGTGTTTGGACCGGTCATTGTCCGTGTAACCGAAATCGAACAGGAACGGACGACCACGTTCGACGAAATCAAAGACCAGCTCAGAAACGAAATAGCCTTGCGCGTTGCTGGCGACAGTATTTTTGAAACCTACGACCTCGTTGAAGAAGAACGTGGTGCAGGTGAAACTCTCAAACAAATCGCCGACAAATTTGAACTCGAATACCGGGTCGTTGATGCAATGGACAACCGGGGAGAAAACAAGGCGGGTGTCGTCGTTCCCGGAATATCAAATCCGAGGAACCTTGCACGAGCTGTTTTCGCATCTTCTGTCGATGAGGATAATGATCCACTGGAGATCGGTTCCGATGGTTTTGTCTGGTTTGAAGTTGCAGAAGTTATCCCGGAACGCCAGAAACCTCTGGATGAGGTACGTGAAGACGTCTCAGCATCCTGGATCTCAGATGAAACCAACAATCAATCCAAAGCCATTGCTGATAAAATTGCAGAACGCGTTTCCAATGGTGAGGACTTCAACGCGGTCATTGCCGAAGAATTGCCTTCGGATTCATTGGGTGCCGCAGTCACTTTTTCAACGAGTGATGCTGTTTCCCGATCTGCGCAAACCTCAAACTTGAGCCGTGGCATCATTGAAGCCGGATTTGAAGCGAAAGTCGGTGATGTAACAACCGCTTCAACCGGCACCGAAACATTTGCCGTTCTTCGGGTAAAATCTGCCGAAACCAAGGACGGATCGAATCTTCCCACCGAGCAGTTGGAAAATCTGAACGCTCTGGCGACCCAGGACATGGTTGGCCAGTTTGTCCAAGACTTGCAATCTCGTGAAAGTGTCAGCATAAACCAGTCAGCCATTGATGCCGCCTTCAATCCTTATGCTGGTGGCGGGCATGGCGGGTAACTGAGTTTAATCGGGCTCTGCTACAGAATCCGGTTTTGATCGTCTCGGGGGAGTAAATGTCCGACATCAAACACGTCATCAATCGACTTGCGAATGGTGAGAGCCTGTCGCGTGATGAAACGCAGTCGGTGTTCGATATCATCATGTCTGGCGACGCCACAAATGCGCAAATTGGGGCTGTCCTTATGGGCCTCAGACTGCGGGGCGAGACCGAAGACGAATTTGCAGGCGCAGTCGATGCGATGCGCGCCAAGATGTTGCCCGTGGATGCGCCAGCCGACGCAATCGATATTGTGGGCACAGGTGGCGATGCAAAAGGGTCTTACAACATTTCCACTTGTACAGCGCTTGTCGTTGCAGGTTGCGGTGTTCCTGTAGCAAAACATGGGAACCGTTCCCTGTCTTCAAAGTCAGGGGCGTCTGATGTTCTGACTTCCCTTGGCGTAAATATTGAGCTGTCACCAAGCCAGATTACAGATTGTATTAACGACGCAGGTATTGGCTTCATGTTTGCCCCTGCACATCATTCCGCCGTTCGACATGTAGGCCCTGCCCGTGTTGAGATGGCAACTCGGACTATCTTCAACCTGCTTGGCCCCATGTGCAATCCGGCTGGTGTGAAACGTCAATTGCTAGGCGTATTCGCTCCACAATGGGTGCTGACCGCTGCAAAAGTGTTGCAGAAGCTCGGCTCAGAGAAAGTCTGGGTTGTTTATGGAGAGGGATTTGACGAAGTAACTATTACTGGCACCACGCAGGTTGCTGAACTCAACAATGGATCTGTCAAAACGTTTGAACTAACCCCCAATGACTTTGGCTTTGATGTGGAAAGTGAAGACGCGATTGCAGGTGGTGATGCCGATGTAAACGCCAAAGCGCTTCGCGCAGTTTTGGCCGGTGAACCATCAGCCTATCGCAATATGGTCATCATGAATTCAGCATGTTCTCTTGTGGTTGCTGAAAAAGCAAAGGATATCAAGGAAGGCACTGCAATGGCCAGCGAAGCAATCGACAGTGGCGCGGCGGCCAAGACGCTTGAAAAACTTGTAGCAGTTTCCAATCAGGGTAATGCGTAATGGCCGATATTCTCAAAAAGATTGAACTCTACAAGCGCGAGGAGATCGCTGCCGCCAAAGAGTTTGTAGGCGTTGAAGACCTGAAGGCCCGCTGTCAGGACATTGAGGAACCACGCGGTTTTCTGAAGGCCATCCAAAGCAAGCTGGATGCCGGAGAGTACGGGTTAATCGCCGAGATCAAGAAAGCAAGCCCTTCCAAAGGTCTGATCCGCGAGGATTTCAATCCGCCCCTTCTCGCCAAGGCCTATGAAGCAGGTGGTGCTGCCTGCCTTTCTGTTTTGACCGATACACCAAGCTTTCAGGGTGCTCCGGAATTCCTGACCAAAGCGAGATCCGCAACCACATTGCCCGCACTTCGCAAGGATTTCTTGTATGAACCGTATCAGGTTTATGAGGCGAGAAGTTGGGGTGCTGATTGTATTTTGATCATCATGGCATCAGTTACCGATGACGAAGCCGTAGCGCTTGAAGAAACCGCGTTTGAATTGGAGATGGACGTACTGGTTGAAGTTCACGACGAAGAAGAGTTGGAACGCGCGCTTAAAATACTCAAGTCACCATTGTTTGGCGTGAACAACCGAAACCTCAAAACCTTCGAGGTATCGCTTGAAACAAGTGAGCGCCTTGCTGCCATGGTGCCAGATGACAAGGTGCTCGTTGGCGAAAGTGGATTGTTTGAACCCGCCGATCTTGCAAGGTTGTCAAACTGCAATATTCGGACTTTCCTTATTGGTGAAAGCCTGATGCGCAAGGACGATGTTGAACTTGCAACGCGAACCCTGCTCGCCAACCCTGTTTCTGTTGCAGCGGAATAGAGGTCGTCATGTCCACCCTCACCCACCTCGGAAAATCAGGCGAAGCCAACATGGTAGATGTCGGCACCAAGGATACAACGCAGCGCGAAGCGAGTGCCATTGGGCATGTGAAGATGGACCCTGATACGCTTAAAATCGTGTTGGAGGGAAACGCCAAAAAAGGCGATGTAATTTCTACAGCTCGCATTGCAGGGATAATGGCAGCAAAGAAAACATCTGATCTGATCCCGCTCTGCCACCCAATCGGATTGTCGAAGGTTTCCGTCGACATCATACCAGATGAGACTCTACCGGGCCTGCGGGTAACCGCTACAGCGGGTGTATCCGGACAAACCGGCGTTGAAATGGAAGCCCTTACCGCCTGTTCTGTAAGCTGTCTGACAATTTATGACATGGTGAAAGCCGTTGACCGGGGAATGGAAATCTCGGGCATTGTTTTGACCGAAAAGAAAGGTGGCAAATCAGGGCACTGGACACGAGAAGGCTGAGTGACGAGATGTCGATCGACCGCCTTATCCCCGCTGAAGAAGCCCTTAATATTGTTCTTGATGACATAAGCCCAACCCAGACTGAAACAGTTACGCTTTATAACGCCTCAGGACGTGTCCTTGCAAAAGACCTTACTTCGAAACGTACTCAGCCTCCATTCGATGCCTCAGCCATGGATGGTTATGCGGTTCGACAAAGTGATATTGCAACCCTGCCCGCGGTCCTGAAAATTATTGGAGAATCCCGTGCCGGGGTTCCTTTCGAAGGCAATATTCAATCCGGTGAAGCGGTACGTATATTCACAGGAGCGGTGGTGCCATCAGGTGCAGACAGTATCGTTATCCAAGAAAATACAGAGTCAAGCGAACCGGAAACAATCAGAATTCTCTCGGGCGTCCCGGAAGGTAAATTCATTCGCAAGGCTGGATTGGACTTCAAACAAGGGGAGACACTGTTGCGAATAGGTGAAGAGTTGACGCCAAGTCGGTTAGCTCTTGCTGCCTCCATGAACTACGCGGAAATCCCAGTCTACAAGAAACCGAAAGTCGCCCTTCTTTCGACAGGTGACGAGCTGGTTCTGCCAGGAAAATCACTGGCCGATGGACAAATTATTGCATCCAACACGTTTGGTCTGATCGCCTCAGTTCAGAATTGTGGAGGCGAGGTTCTTGATTTTGGGATTGTCGAAGACACAAAAGACACGCTTCATGAAACATTCGAAAAGGCTCTTGAAGCGCGGTGCGATTTGATCGTCACAACCGGTGGCGCTTCGGTTGGCGACCATGATCTCGTCATGCCGGTCGCCCGTGAGATGGGATTTGAATTCGAAATCGCCAAAATTGCCATGCGGCCTGGAAAACCATTCTTGTTCGCAAAACTGCGGGATGAAGATCACTCGGTTTGCCTGACCGGCCTTGCTGGAAACCCGGTTTCCTCCCTTGTGGCATTCAACGTCTTTGTGCGTCCGCTTATTCAGATAATGGCCGGTGGAACCGCAGAAACTGCTTCCATGCGCAAGGCGATACTCGGCAGGAATTTGCCTGAGAATGACGAACGGGCGGAATATATGCGTGCCACGTTGGAAACCGGGCCGGACGGGCAGTTGGTGGCGACCCCTTTTGATACTCAGGACAGTTCGATGCTTGCCAATCTGGTGCGCGCCGATTGTCTGGTCTACAGAGCAGTAAAAGCAGCGGCTGTAAGCAAAGGCGAACCGGTTGAAATTGTTATTATTGCAGGATCAGGCGTGACTTGATCTTTGCGCGGAATGCAGCCTGACTTCTGATGCTTTTCCTTCTCAAGACCAGTTGCTTTGTTTTGGATTTCTTCTGCGCTTGAAGCGTTGCCAATTTGATGGTCTTCGCTTTCTTCCTGGCGTTTGCCAGTTTTGTTTTCGGCTTCTGTTTTGTTTTTTTGGTCAGGTTCTTCCGTTTAATTGCAGAATTTCTGATCTTTTTCTTCGGTTCTGATTTCGATTCGTCCTCCAAAACTGAAACC
>JASJDO010000165.1 GCA_030065115.1 Rhizobiaceae bacterium
GGGCCTTCATCTCATGGAAGATGAAGACGGGAAACCGGAAGAGCCGTTCCACACTGTTTATATTCACGCGCTGGTGCGCGACGAAGACGGGGCTAAAATGTCCAAGTCTGTCGGAAATGTCATCGATCCGCTCGATCTCATTCAGGGCATCGATGCCGATGGTCTGGTTAAAAAGCGCACCTATGGTCTTGCTAAACCACAGGATGCGCCAAAAATCGAGAAGGCAACCCGCAAACGCTATCCGGACGGCTTTGAAGCCTATGGAGCTGACGCGCTACGCTTCACGCTCGCCATCATGGCGGCGCAGGGCAGGGATGTAAAACTCTCCGTCGAGCGTGTTGCCGGTTACCGCAATTTCGGCACCAAACTCTGGAACGCAACACGCTTTGCAGAAATGAACGGCGTGAGCCATGATCCATCGTTTGATCCGGCATCTGCAAAACTCACTATCAACCGCTGGATTTTGACCGAGCTTTCATCTTGCGTTGAAGAAGTGACGTCGAACATTGAGAAATACCGCTTCAACGATGCTGCGGGTGCTCTTTACAAGTTCGTCTGGAATACATTTTGCGACTGGTACCTTGAACTGTTGAAACCAACCTTCAACGGTGAAGACGAAGCGGCTAAGAAAGAAGCACAGGCCTGTGCCGGGCATGTGTTGAGCGAAATCTATGCATTACTCCATCCATTCATGCCGTTCATGACGGAGCATTTGTGGGAAATGACCGGGAAACGTGAAACCCTTCTGTGTCATTCCGCTTGGCCAAGTACAGGTGTGAAAGATGAAGATGCCGCCGCTGAGATAAATTGGCTCGTGGATGTGGTGACCCAGATCCGCTCAGTTCGTGCCGAGATGAACATCAAGCCATCCGCGCATTTGAAACTTGTTATCGCAGAAGCAGGTGAGGGCACAAAGGCACGTGTTGAAACCCAACGCGGAGCGCTTTCTACATTGGCACGTCTCGACGATATTTCGTTCGCAGATGCGGCGCCCAAAAACTCGGCGCAGCTTGTGGTGGGAGAGGCGACCTACTGTTTGCCGCTGGAAGGGGTGATTGATTTTGCTGAGGAACGCGCGCGTTTGGAGAAAGAGCTCAAAAAGCTTGATAGTGAAATCAAACGTCTTGAAGGCAAGCTTGGCAATCAGAAATTCGTGAGCAACGCACCAGAGGCGGTGGTCGCCGAAGAGCGCGAAAAATTGGCTGACTATCAATCACAACGTGAAAAGATTGCCAGCGCGTTTGAACGGGTTTCCGATTAAGTCATTAAGATAAAAGCAGATTTAGCGTGTTGGTGATGCGGTCATTAGGCATCCGCTTACAGTACGTTGCAATAATGCAACAAATTACTTTTACGTACACGTAAATTATCCCCACACGTCCTGTGCGCGCAAACGTGATTTGAATTGAGCAGAACTCCACGATTATGGCTCCTTTGTGACAAATCTGTGACATCCATTTGGAGGAAAAAAATGGGGCGTAAATTTTATACTAAGAGCATGTTTTTTGCTCTGATGACAGGTACCGTGCTTTGCACAAATGCATTTGCAGGGGGGTTTGACCGCGGCGGTGTTAACATTGATCAATTGTTTGATGAATCTCGCTTTACCGCGTCAGCTCAGATTACATATGCGGATCCTCGTAGGGAAATAAACAACATCAATCGCCCGCCACTGCCTTTTGGCCTCTTTCAAAACTCCGTAGCTATCGACGGAGATTTTGTTGCTCCAAGGCTTGGGTTAAAGGCCAACATTACAGACGATTTGGCCTGTCTCGCATCGTATTCGGAACCTTATGGTGGTGATGCTGACTACGGTATTGGCAATGTGTTTACACCATCAGTGGCATCGTTTGAGTTTAATACCCAGGATTACGGTTTGACCTGTTCATACCGTTTCAGTGCAGGGTCGACCTCACTTGGTGATGCGTTTGCCCGCGTTATTGTTGGTGGTTCCTATCTTGAGGCAGACGGGTTACAACTCAGAGAGAGCCTTCTTTTCGGTGCTCCTCCCGCAACACCGCCGCAGCCGGGTGCACTCGCAAGCTTTGCCATTGAAGACGAATCTTATGGTTGGCGTGCTGGTGTTGCATATGAAATTCCGGATATCGCTCTGCGCGCTTCAATTGTTTACCACTCTGAGTATGATTTGAACTTTACCGGTACC
Organism: Rhizobiaceae bacterium; assembly: GCA_030065115.1. Classification (GTDB taxonomy): domain Bacteria; phylum Pseudomonadota; class Alphaproteobacteria; order Rhizobiales; family Rhizobiaceae; genus JAALLB01. The sequence continues at coordinate 2,165 of JASJDO010000165.1, forward strand.
CAAGATAACTCTGCATTCGCAGGCGGTGCTGCAATTCCTGGTGTCACAGTTTTCCCAATTGCTTTGAATACGGAAATTCCAGAAGCGGTTGATATCAAATTCCAAAGTGGCATAAACGAAACAACTTTGTTGTTTGGTTCGTTCCGTTGGCAAAATTGGAGTCAACTGGATGTTATTCCCGTTCTAAACGGCAGCAGCCCACAGTTAGCATTGGAGCCAGGATATAGTGATGGCTACACAGTATCACTTGGTTTGGGCAAGCAGCTGACTGACAATCTTGCTGGTCAGGTTGCTCTCACTTGGGACAACGGTACTTCCACTGTTTCAGGTGCGCAGACTGACTCTTGGACCCTCTCCGGAGGTGTTCGTTACGATGTGAATGAAAACATTGAATGGAATGTCGGTGGGGCGATTGGCATTCTTGAAGGTGGTTCGTCACGCCCATTGCCGAACAGCATTGATGTGGCAGGTGGCATCACTTACGATTTTGATGCGGACTATGTTTACGCGCTCACTACCGGTGTAAAGTTCAAGTGGAACTAGTTCAGGGTTGAATTAGACCACACAGTTAAAGACAACTGGCGTCGCTCATACAAGGGCGGCGTTTTTTTTTGGGGATCAAATTTCCCTCAGCGTTGGTTTACTGGCTTGGTACAAAGATCGACAGCACCCAACCCTTTAGATCATTTTGGGGGATATGTTCTCCATGCTCCCGGGATACGATTTTCAGTTTTCCTGCACATTCCAGTTCTTCAAGTTTGGCAGTTAGTGACCCTTCCTCATAAAAGTGATCGTTGAGGCCAATGATAATTGCCCCGCCGGGCTTGATGATGCGCAGGAATTCATCAACCGCTTCCGGCATCACGTGCCCAAAAGAGAAAATGCCAACTGCGGTAATTGCGTCGTAAGATTGGTCTTCCACATCCAACGGTGGTTGATTGAGATCGCAGGCAAACAGCCGACCGTAGATCTCAAGGGAAGCAGCTTTTTCCAGCATGCCTTCAGAGAGATCACAGCCGTCAATATTGGTATAACCGGCATTTTGCAGCGCAAGGCCTGAAAGTCCGGTCCCACATCCGACATCAAGGATATTTGAACCCAAATCACCAATTTGGGTTTTCAGCGCTTCTGCACATCGTGCCGGCTGCTGATATTCGCCGTCTGTCAGGTCACGATCATAGACCTTCGCCCAACGGTCATACATTGCGCGTGTCTCGTCGGTGGAATCGACTGAATAAGCAATCTCGAAAAAATTCTCGTCCGGCATAAATCCGCCTCCAATTCGATGAAAGACAATCAAAATCGTGACACTTTTGCAACAGCCATCGAGAATGTTTTAGTCTATACACCAAGCACAGGATTTGCCGTCTTTGCGCCACAAATCGGTTTCACCAGAAATTCATATTTCTCGTGGATCAACATGACACGCCAATAGATGGGTTTTGGGAAGTTAATTCACGACTGGGGATCAGGAAAATTATGGACGCCAAGGTTTTTGACAAAAGCAAACTGCCGTCACGGCATACAACGATGGGCCCAGCCAGAGCGCCGCATCGATCTTACCTTTATGCAATGGGTTTGTCGGAAGCTGAAATTAATCAACCATTGGTTGGGGTGGCATCTTGCTGGAACGAAGCGGCACCGTGCAACAATTCGTTGATGCGTCAGGCGCAAGTGGTGAAAAAGGGCGTTGCAGCTGCCAACGGTACGCCGCGTGAGTTTTGTACCATTACCGTGACCGATGGCATCGCCATGGGGCACCAGGGTATGAAGTCTTCGCTGGTTTCGCGCGACGTGATTGCTGACTCAGTTGAACTGACCATGCGTGGCCATTGCTATGATGCAATTGTCGGCCTTGCAGGGTGTGACAAGTCACTACCGGGCATGATGATGTCTATGGTTCGTCTCAATGTGCCGTCAGTCTTCATTTATGGCGGTTCAATTCTCCCAGGCAATTTCCGCGGTAGACAGATCACCGTTCAAGACGTGTTTGAAGCCGTTGGCCAGCATTCAGTCGGTAACATGTCTGATGATGATCTAAAGGAAATCGAGCAAGTCGCTTGCCCGTCATCCGGCTCATGCGGTGCCCAGTTTACTGCGAACACCATGGCAACTGTTGCTGAGGCAATTGGTTTGGCGCTGCCGTATTCATGTGGCGCTCCTGCGCCTTACGAGATTCGCGACCGCTTCTGTTTTGCTTCAGGCGAAAAAGTGATGGAACTCATCGCCCGTAACATACGTCCACGTGACATAGTCACCCGTGAGGCGTTGGAAAATGCGGCTGCAACGGTTGCTGCTTCCGGTGGTTCCACAAATGCGGCGCTTCACTTGCCAGCGATTGCAAACGAGTGCGGAATCGATTTCGACCTCTTTGATGTGGCGGAAATCTTCAAACGTACTCCTTACATTGCTGATCTAAAGCCAGGTGGTAAATACGTTGCCAAGGACATGTTTGAGGCAGGCGGTATTCCGCTGCTTATGAAAACCCTTCTTGAGCATGGTTTCCTGCATGGGGATTGTATGACTGTGACTGGCCGTACTTTGGCCGAAAACATGGAACATGTTGCCTGGAACGAAGATCAGGACGTGGTTTATCCGGCAAACAATCCAATCACCCCAACTGGTGGGGTTGTTGGCTTGAAGGGAAATTTGGCTGAGGATGGCGCGATTGTTAAGGTCGCGGGCATGTCTACGCTAAAGTTTACCGGTCCTGCACGTTGCTTTGATTCAGAAGAAGAATGTTTCAAGGCAGTGACGAATAAAGAGTACAAAGAAGGTGAGGTCCTTGTGATCCGGTATGAAGGTCCAAAAGGCGGACCGGGAATGCGGGAAATGCTTGCTACCACGGCGGCGCTGTATGGGCAGGGCATGGGTGACAAGGTTGCGCTGATTACGGATGGCCGTTTTTCGGGCGCCACACGTGGTTTCTGTATCGGGCATGTCGGTCCTGAAGCAGCGGTTGGCGGGCCGATCGGATTGCTCAAGGATGGCGATATTGTTGAGATCGATGCAGTTGAAGGAAAACTGAGTCATCAACTGTCAGACGAAGAACTGGAAAAACGACGCGCTGAGTGGCAACCACGTGAAACGGATTACACGTCTGGCGTGATTTGGAAATATGCTCAAACGGTTGGGATTGCGCGATATGGTGCAGTTACCCATCCGGGCGGTAAGGAAGAAAAACACTGCTATGCAGATATTTAAGCGTCTCGCGACCACATCAGCTATCTTGGCACTGTCAGGAACTTTTTTCCTGACACCTGCATTTGCGCTCGATGCATCAAAGGTCATCAAAAGAGACACAAAATCCTCAACCATCTTTCAGCTCTTCTTCGGGTTTATCGAAGAGGGGAAAACGGATGATGCGTTTGATGTGCTCAAATATGCTGCCGATCAAGGCAATTCGGCTGCCCAGTGGAAGCTTGCCAAGATGTATGAGCGTGGCGAGCAGGGGGTAGAGAAAGACCCGCTTGAAGCATTCAAGATGTTCCACAAGGTTGCGGCGAAATACACGTTGGCCCGTCCCAATACACCAAGCTGGCAGTTTAGTGCGGATGCGCTTGTCGCGCTTGGAAACTACTACCGCAAGGGCATTCCAAACACGATTGTAAGAGCGGATCCTGCGACAGCAACAACCATGTACACTACAGCTGCCATGATTTTCAGGCATCCCGGTGCGCAATTTGAACTTGGCCGCATGCAGATCACGAATGACGGAGTGTTCGGGCAGGGGCGTTTGGGCGTGCGAAATCTACAACTTGCTGAGCAAAAAGGTCATGTCGGCGCTGAGGCACTGCTTGGTTTTGCCCATTTTGAAGGTGTGCATGTGAAACAGGACGTTGTGCGTGGCATGGTCATGTTGGGGCATGCAAGACATCGCGCCAACGCCGATGATTACGAGTGGATCAGCCAGCTACACGATGAGGCCTTTGCGCTTGCAAAACCGAATGACCGAGCCGAAGCTACCCGCAAGCTTCAGCAAAAGCTTGGTCAATAATCACTCTTATCTGGTTTTAGCCTTTTCGGGGCGTTACGATTTCAAGAATTTCTGCACGATCCAAATTTTTTGGGCTTTGATCAATCGTGTTCTGGGCCTGAGGACAGGCCTCGCTCAAAAACTTCCAACTGGTATTGTTAAGCACTCTGGAGCAGGTCGCCATTTTCGAACCGCTAGGTGTATTCATGCAAATGGTTTGTCCTTCCGGGACATCGTAGTCTTTATATTTGCACGTACATCCCTCGCCAGCGAGCGCAGAGCCAGCGAACAGCATAGCGAAAAATACCACAAGGATTCTTGTCATGCGTTCAGTTTGACCCGCGTATCCGAGCTTGTCAAATTGTGACACAAACACTGAAACCCGCAGTTGGGAGCAATAAGCGGCAATTGCGGGTTTCAGT
>JASJDO010000029.1 GCA_030065115.1 Rhizobiaceae bacterium
AACTCATCACCAGTGTTGGTCATCATGTCTGGCCCAAAATTTGCGCCCCAGATAGCAAATGCGCAGAGTACAAAGCTCAACAAAAGTGAAACCAAACGAACACGTGCGCTGGTAGCAGGGTACCAAAAGCGCACAAGAAGCATTGGAAACAGGGTCGAAGCTGTGATCGCCATGGCGAACTCGAAAGAAAGTCGCGGGTCTGGCTTGAGGAAAACTGCAATGGAAGCTAATGCTGCAAGAACCGCAACCAGAAAAACCCTGCTCATGAAAAGCCGGATATTTTTTGGCGACTTTGGCCTGAAAAGGTGCAGATAGCCATCATTCTCAAAACACAAGCCCATGGAAAGAACCACACCATCCAGTGTGGTCATGATCGCAAGAAGAGCACCAATCGCCAAAACGATTGTCAGCAATTCTGGCAATTGGTGTAAAATTCCCTGGCTTAGCGTCAGTAGTTCTGGATCAATAGTAATGTCAGCGATCGAAATAAAATATTCCGAACTGCCTCCGCAAGCTGATACTGCCTCCTCAACTGTGGCGACCAATGCTCCGCAAAGCTTTATCAGTGGCAAAGCCCCGGCGCCGCTCAGATCGAACACCCAACCGGCATCGCTCTCCAGATCGCCAATCTGTAGCCCCAGGATTGATGTATAAATGTCAACCTGAACAAATGCCGCAACAGCCGGGATTGCAGACAGGAACAGGAATACCAAACCAAACGCCTGAAAGCCGGTTTTTCTTGCCTCGCGTCCAGTCCGGATCATTTTGAAATGTTGCAGCAGATGAGGCATGGCAGCAATCGCACATCCGATACACAAGAGCGTTGCCAGATAATTGAAAGCATCGAGACCTGCGCTCTCAGTCGCAAAGTCAAAAACCTCATCGGGTGTTGCCAAACCTGCATCCAGAACCTCGCGGTTGATATCTGCAACTGGTTGAAGAGCGCCCGTACCAAATGCGAACTGCGGAATGATGACGCTACTGGTGTTGATGGTCACCCAAATCAAGGGCGCAAGGAAAATCAGAAGGATCACCGGATAACTTGCTGCTCGAATGACACTCACCCCCTGAATGCCTGAAAAAACAAGGCAAATGCCCAATGCAATTGATGCTGCCGTCATTACCGCACTGCTGGGGATTGAAAGGAATTGTTCGCCCACTTGCCCAAGGAAGGCAAATTGGGTGATGGCGAGTAATCCGCCGCTGCACAAAACTGCCAATGCAGAAAGAAGGCGTAGACTTGGGGAGTCGATATCTTCAGCTATCGTTTGCGAAGCGGTCAGTGATTGGGACCTTGCCATTCCTGCCGAAAACAGAATGGTCATGAGAACGATACCAAGAAGCCATCCCCAAAAGGTTGCAAGCGCATCTGTTCCTTGAGAATAGAAACTCCCGGCCAGAGTTACAAAAATTCCTGAGGCAATAATTCCCGACCCGATTGACATGGCAACGGATCTGGGTTGACCGCTTTTGTTGCCATATTGAAAGTCATCCAATGCCATTGTGCCGCCGACGAAACCGCCGAACACATAACTTGAAACAACAAAAATAAAGAGCAGAATGCTAATGTAAAAGACCGGCGATCCGATTTGCAAAAGCAGAACGGCAAAAACTAGGGTGATTAGAAAACTGACCAGAAACATGGCACTTGTTGAACCAAGGTTCGTGAGACTTTTACTCTGCATCCAAACGAGCCCTATTCATTTTCAAGTTCCGGGTCATGTCTGTCATTATCCTCGGTAATCCCAAGATATATCGAGAGTAAAAACATGCCGATCAAAGGTGTAACCAACGTCATCATAAACAATCCCGTTGGTATTCCGATGACAGATGAGCGTTCATTTTGAATAAGGGTTGCAACCCATGGCAGGGCAAGAACCAAAAACAACCCGCAAAAGAACAAGGCGAGAATTCGTTGATTTTTCATCCATCCGAAAAAATGCTTTTGAAAACGTCGGTACGACATTCGTTCTTTCCAGTTGTATATTTGTTGCCTGCGCAAAATCCTCTTATCATACGCAAGGCGTATTTGTAATCACGTACGTTGAATGCAATAAGCTAGTGAAATAAGATTGTCACAAAGCCGTTTTTGGAGGGACTGCTTTGGAACCTGTTTTTATCATCGCTGATGATCACCCACTTTTCCGAGATGCCATGAGTCAGGCAATTGTCGGCTTTTTGCCAAATTGCCAGCTAAAGCTCGTTGGTGACCTTGATAGTCTCCGGGCCTTGTTGAAAGAGATGGGATCGGCAGATCTTGTCATGCTCGATCTGGCCATGCCGGGCGCATCGGGTGTTTCGGGCATCATTCAGGTTCGTGCTGAGTTCCCCGATACCCCCATTGTGGTCGTTTCCGCAAGCGAGGATCCTGCCACTGTGAGGCGTTGTCTTGATCTTGGTGTGTCAGGTTTTATCCCCAAGTCATCCAGTTCTGCTGATATTCAAGCTGCAATTGAGAATGTGCAGTTCGGTGAGATATGGATCCCCCCAAACATGGATTTGGATGAAACCGTTGACGCTGAAACACGTGGACTGATTGAAAAGCTCAATTCCCTGACGCCACAGCAGATGAGGGTTCTTGCCATGTTGGGCGAGGGCCTTCTGAACAAACAGATTGCCTATGAACTTGGCGTATCAGAAGCAACGATCAAAGCCCATGTCTCAGCAGTATTGTTGAAGCTTGAAGTTGATAGTCGTACGCAGGCCGTCATCATCATGAATCGGATCAACGCAGGATTCCCCCATTCGCAATCCGAAAATGTCTGATCGTTCCTGAACTATTCGGCCGCTTCCGGTTTTCTTCGACGTTGTGAAATCATTGCTCGCAATGCAGCAGGACGAACCGGCTTGTTGATAACAGGTAAACCTACTTTTTGTGCTGCGTCTTTGACCTCATCGCTTCTATCCGCTGTTATCAGCACCCCGTTCAGCTGATTATTTGTCTCTTTTTGAAGAACTTCAAACACATCGATTCCTGTTGCATGATCGAGATGGTAGTCAGCAAGCACCACATCGGGCAAACGCCCAGTTTGTTTCAAGGCGTTCCTCGCGCTCTCCAAGTCGGTCGCTGTGTTGATCACACAACCCCATTGGCTGAGCAGCGAAACCATGCCGTCGAGAATAGAAAGATCATTGTCGATGCATAAAACCAAGGTGTCATCAAGTTGGCCGGGCTTTCGGCCTTTCATCGGACCAGTTGCACGGATGGAGGTGTCGAGCCCTTCGACCGTCTCAAGCTCAATCCGGAATTGGGTGCCATGTCCCGGTTTTGAATCAAGTTCTACGGAATGCCCGAGCAGGTCTGATATTCGTTCGACAATGGAAAGGCCAAGTCCGAGTCCGGGTGCATGACCCGGAATCTGGTTCAAACGCGTGAACTCGGAGAAGATCAGCCCTTTTTGCTCCTCATTGATTCCAATCCCCGTGTCCAGAACTTGCAGAGAGAGTTTGCTTCCGTGTCTCCTGCAGCCCACCAGCACTCGTCCCTCAGGTGTGAATTTGAGGGCGTTTGAGATCAGGTTTTGCAACAGCCTTCGCAGCAAGGCGCGGTCTGAATGCACCCAGGCTGAAGAATGCACAAAACGCAACTCGAGTCCTTCCTGTTCAGCAATAGGTTGAAACTCGACTTCCAATTGTTCTGTGATGGTGCGAAGTGAGAAGCTGGACAGGTTCACATCCGGGTTTGCAGACTCCAGACGGGAGATCGCCAGGATGGAACTCAGAATTTCTTCCACTGACCCCAAAGACCGTGAGATATTGTTGGCCAAAGCATCGTGTTCGCTGCCAGAATTTTTCTCAACCAGTGTGGCAGAATACAGTCTTGCCGCATTCAGCGGTTGCAGAATATCGTGACCGGCTGCGGCCAAGAACCGGGTCTTACTTGCATTTGCCTGATCGGCCAGGCTTTTGGCTTCCTCTAGCTCACGTGTTCGCTCTTCCACACGGCGTTCCAGAGTTTCATTCGCTTCGTGCAATGCTTCTGCTGAACGAACCCGTTCCGTGATATTATGCCATGTGATGACCAGACCACCTTCGGGCATCGCACTTGAACTGATTTCCAACACCTCGCCCGATCTTGGAATTGACAATTGCCAGCTTTCTCCGGTTTTAAGCAATCTCTCAGTCAAAGTGTCATGACGTTCATCAAACTCCAGAATATCGTTTTGCCGTATTATCTCACGGGTTATCTTGGTGAGCGGAACGCCTGCCTGACCAAGTTTTGAGGGAAGGTTTAGAATGGTCCGGAATTTGCGGTTCCAGGAGGCAAGACGATAATCCTTGTCGAAAACCGTGATCCCCTGTTCAAGCTGATCAAGCGCAGTCTTCAACACGCCTTGATTGAATTGCAAAGCCCTTGAAGCTTCATCAAGGAGTTCGAAATTTCCATGCCCCGCTTCTTCATATCGCTTGAGCAAGAGCGTATGCACCAGTCGAGAGGAGGATGCACCGATAGAGCTGGCAAGCAATTGTTCAGAGAAGTTTAGAAGGCGTGTATCCACTTTGCCATCTGTCGGCGGCACCATTTTGTGGCGTTTCCAATATTCGGCAAAAGAACGTTCGGTGCGGGTTGCTCCAATATATCGGGCAAGGGTTTCCTGCAATTCTGAGATGTTGAGCTTGGCCCTGCCAATTGCCCGCTCCCGTGAAAGCGGTGATTGATATCCAACGAACAGTGACGCCTGCATCCGCTCTTGCGGGTCAGGTTGGCGACTTAGCGACATTGCAGCGAACGCTGCCGTATTAAGTAGAAGGCTCCAGATTACGCCATTGGCAATTGGTGAGAAGCCCAGCCCAAACAGGTCCTGCGGTTTCAGAAGCTCAATGCCAAACAGACCTTGTGAGACAAAGGATGCTTCTGACTCCAGCAACGTGGGCAATAGGAGGCAATAAGACCATACCAGAAAGCCGGTGATCATGCCGGCAATTGCCCCGCGCGCATTTGCATTTCTCCAAATCAGCCCGGCAAAAAAAGCAGGTGCCAACTGGGCAATGGCAGCGAAGGAAACCAGTCCAATGGATGCGAGCGCGGCGGAATTGTCAGCTGCCCTGTAATAGAGATAGGCAAGGATCATCACCCCAAAAATAACTGTGCGCCGAATGTTGAGGATATTACGTTCCATATTCGCTGGCTCGCGTTGCCCTAGGCGCGCGTTAGAACGCAGGATCAGCGGCAGGATCAGATCATTGGAAATCATGATTGCCAGTGCTACACAGGCAACAATAACCATCGCGGTTCCAGCTGACAGTCCACCCAGAAATACCAGCAGACCCAAGGCGCGTTGACCGTCGAGAATCGGCAATAAAAGCACATAGTCGTCGGCATTCGCCGCAAACCCGAAACTCAAAATACCTGCGATTGCAATCGGCACAACAAAGAGGTTGATGGCGACAAGATAGGCGGGGAACAACCAGCGCGCGCGTTCAAGTTCTTTCAGTGAATTGTTTTCAACGACAGCCACATGAAACTGTCGCGGCAGCAGCAGAAATACCGTGAAGCTCAAAAATGTCAAAATGAGAAAATTACCGGGATCGATGCCGTTCGCCATCATGGTATTGATGCGTTCATGCTCGGTCGCTCTGGTATAGAGGTCACTAACGCCGTCAAACATGAACCATGTAACGAAGATACCAACACACAAAAACGCAATCAGCTTTATGACAGACTCCATGGCGATTGCCATCATCAATCCGTTCTGATGCTCTGTGGCATCTGCATGTCGGGTGCCGAAGAGAACAGAAAACACAGCCAACGTAAGCGCGACAAGAAGTGAGATGTCACCAGCCGTTCCGGTGCCCGTGGGAAAGCCGTTACTAAACTCTACCAGCAACGTGTCCACTGAGCTCGATATCGCTTTAAGCTGCAGGGCGATATAAGGGATTGTACCAATTACCGCGATGATTGCTGCAACGCCGGCCACACGCATGTTCTTGCCGTATCGCGCACCAAGAAAGTCGGCGACTGAGGTGATGCGTTCTTCCTTGGAAAGTTTGATAACACGGCGCATAAGCGGAAAGCCCAGCGTTATCATGATCACCGGACCGACATAAATGGCGAGAAAACTCAGCCCGCTAGTCGAAGCCAAGCCCACCGAACCGAAAAAGGTCCAGGTAGTACAATAAATTGCTAGGCTGAGCGCATACGTGTTTGGCTTTGAACGCTGTGGTCCAAGTGCAGCTGTGTTCGTTCTGTCGCCGTAACTGGCGACGACAAACAGCAAAAGCACATAAACAATAGCCACCAAAATGGTGACCCACGGTTCTACCAATCCATCTCTCCAAGCATGTTCAATGGAATTCGCATCATTATTGAGCACGAAAGACCGGATTTTGTCCATAATCCGTTAGATTTATGATCAATAACTCCGATATTCGGTGCCTTGTCACAATTTCCACTTAACGTAACGGCAATTTTCAACTAGAAGAAGCCCAATCCAGATTGACTGGAGAGAATCAACGGGAGAGGGGAATCTCTATTATGATGCAGGAATTTAAAGACTTTATCATGAAAGGTAACGTTATGGACCTCGCGGTCGGCGTTATCATTGCAGGCGCATTTGCGCTGATCACAGCATCCTTGGTGGGTGACATCATTATGCCAATCGTTGGTGCGATTTTTGGTGGTTTGGATTTCTCAAACTACTTTATTCCACTAAGCGACGAAGTGACTGCAACCACCTTGGCGGAAGCAAAGGAACAGGGTGCGGTACTTGCATATGGTAACTTCCTGACAACCGTCATCAATTTTGTGATCATTGGCTTTATCATCTTCCAGATGGTGAAAGCAGTAAAACGTTTTGAAGCGAAGAAAGAGGAAGCTCCGGAAGAACCACCAGCACCTCCAGCGGAAGAAGTTCTTCTGACTGAAATTCGCGATTTGCTGAAAAAGTAAATCTTACAAATACAAATGTTTTTGACCCCGGCGCTTGCGTCGGGGTTTTTTGTCTCAACTGAGATGGGATGCCGAAAACGAGCCGATCTGAGATGCCAACAAAATGAAATTTTGTTCATCAGTCCATTCTTTCCCTTCTGTAAATCATCTGTCCGCGTAAAGCTTGGTTAACAGTTTATGCGTATTGTCCCATGGCGCTAAGTGTTTTGGCGCAAGACAGTGGTTCCAGAGGAAATTTGAATGGAAAGTCTCAATCAGGCGACGCGCAGCTTCAAGCAAGCGCTGCTGATTATTGCAGGGTTTTCTTTCTTTACTGCGCTATTGCAGCTCACAATTCCACTTTACATGCTGCAAATCTATGACCGTGTATTGCCGTCCCAGAGCAGTGATACGCTGATATTCCTGTCAATTCTCGCTGTATTCGCATTGATCATCCTTGGTCTCACCGAAATGGTGCGGCAAATTCTGGGAACACGTGCTGCAGCCAGACTGGATGCCACTCTATCAAACGACGTGATGGAACGGGTTGTTCGCGAAGGATATCGTACCAATGGTAACACGCAGCCACTCAAGGAGTTGCAGGCGGTAAGAAGCCTTGTCGGTTCCAAGGTGCTGATCGGGCTGGTGGATGTGCCATTCTCTCTGATTTTCATCGGGTGCTTATATCTGGTTCACCCAACGCTCTTTTGGCTCACAATTTTCGGTGTCGCCATTCTTGCAATGGTGGCCTTTGCCAACCTCAAGGTTGCTGCCAAAGTGACCGAGGAACAATCAAAAGCCTATGCCGCTGCCAATCGGAATTCCGAATTCTTTGCCAGAAATTCAGACAGCATACTTGCCATGGGCATGTTGAAGGACGTTCTGGCGAACTGAGGCAATCTTAACGCCGGGAATTTAATAGCAGCAGATCGTGCGTCAAAAATAAATGCACTCTTCTCGGGTGTGTCCAGAACGCTGCGCTTTGGCATTCAGATCGCCATGCTGGGGGTCGGAGCTTGGCTTGTACAAAAAGGTGAAATGACTGCGGGCATGATTTTTGCCGCATCTATTATCTCCGGTCGGGCACTGCAGCCAATCGACGTGGTGATTAATTCGTGGCCTCAGATCAGCGCCGGAAGGAATGCGTGGGCAAGCGTCTCAGACTTTGTCGAGACCACCACTGCTCGAGAAAATTATACGCAAGTTGAGACACCGGTCGGAAACCTGTCAGTCGAAAACCTTCTGCAACCCAATCCTGTTGATCCTAAAAACACGCCCATTCTGTCACGTCTTTCCTTCGAACTTGAGGCGGGAAAGTCCGTTGCAGTTATTGGCCCGTCAGGCTCTGGCAAATCTTCTCTGGTCCGAATTCTGGTAGGTGCGGTCAAACCCTATTCCGGGGATGTGCGTATCGATGGTCACAGTATTTCAAATTGGGATCCGGATGATCTGGGTAAACATATTGGCTATCTCGCGCAGGATGTTGAAATGCTGCCAGGCACCATTGCTCAAAACATCAGCCGATTCAGGGCAGATGCCGACGACGGTGAGATTCGCAAAGCAGCCGGCATGGCTCACGTGGAAGACCTGATCAAGAGGATGCCGGATGGCTATGACACGGTAATTGGACCCGGGGGGTTAAGCATATCCGGTGGTGAAAAGCAGCGTATTGCCCTTGCACGTGCCTTTTATGGCTCTCCACGGATACTGGTTTTGGATGAACCAAACTCCAGCCTCGACCGGATCGGCGAAAACGCATTGTTGCGTGCATTGATCGAGGCCAAGAAGAGCAAGATGACTGTATTCCTGGTCACACAGCGCGAGAGCGTCGTTAAGGCTGTCGATAAAATCATGCGCATCAAGGATGGCAAAATCATTGACTTTGATGACCGTGGAAAAGTGATCAGCAAACATGCGGAACGTGCGCAGAAAATTGCAGCCAATCGCAAGAAGCAAATCATCGAACATGCAACGTCAGAAGCATTATGAACGGGCTTGAGTTTCGAAGGTAGTCAAGATGAAGATTAAGCCACCCCAGATGGACACACCGCTACCAGCAAGTCCGTATGCCAATGCAAAAACGCATCCGGATTGGCGTGACACGGTTCCTACCAGTATCAGGAAGCCGCTGATAGCGGGTCTTGCAGTGGTGGGGTTGTTCTTCGCAGGTTTCAGCTCCTGGGCCATGCGAGCGCCCTTGGCTGGCGCAGCAATTGCGCCGGGTGTGGTTATCGCCAGTGGGCAAAACCAGCAGATTGGTCACCTGGAAGGTGGTATTGTTCGACAAATCGCGGTTCGTGATGGTGACACTGTCAAACAAAACCAACCGCTGGTTTTTCTGGATGAGACACAAGCTCAGTCGAGCGCTAATCGGGTGGGGCAATCCATTGTATCGCTAACTGCTCAAGAGGAGCGCGCCGTTGCTGTTCTTCAAGACCAGCAATACCTGGATTTTTCTTCCGAACTTGTTGAACTAGCAAAATCATCCGGTAAGGAAGAAGTGCTGGACTTGCAGCGAACAGAATTTGCTTCCCGTTTGTCACAACACAAGTCTGAAATCAGCGTTCTGGATGAGCAGGTTAGTGCAATCGAAGAAGAGATTTCAGGCATCGGGCGGCAAATAGAGGCAGAAAAACGAAAGCTGGCTGTGATCGTCGATGAGTTGAAGGCTAAAAAATCGCTTCTTCAACGCGGTTTGACTCCCAAAAACCAGTATAATGCACTCTTGCGCGCCCAAGCTGACTCTGAAGGCGCGATCGGTGGTCTTGATGCAACAATTGGCCAGCGCCGCAAGGCGATTTCTGAAGTACGGGAACGTCAGCAAGCCATTCGCGCCGCGAGACGCACTGAAGCGTCAGCAAAAATCAATGAAACCAGACAGCAGATCGCCGATCTGAAGGAGCAACTGACATCGCGCGCAGACATTCTCGAGCGCATGATCATAAGAGCTCCGGTCGATGGCGTGATCGTGAACATTTCCAAAAACACGATTGGCAGCGTTGTAGCGCCTGGAGAAACTGTTCTGGAGATCTTACCAACTTCAAACGACCTTATCATCTCGGCCCGGGTGAAGCCAAACGACGTTGATGTTGTGCGGGTCGGACAGGAAGCCAACATCCGCTTTGTAGCATTGAACACGCGTACTACCCCTGAGGTTCCGGCAACCATTGAATATGTCTCCGCAGACCGTCTTGTCGATCCTGTGACGCAGGAACCTTATTTTGATGCAAGATTGAAACTTGATGCCAATTTGCCGGAATCAATCAGCGTGGAACAGATCTATCCCGGCATGCCGGTTGATGCGTTCATTAAAACAGGTGAGCGCACCTTTGTAGAGTATCTCGCTAAACCGGTCACCGACAGTTTCAGCAAAGCTTTCCGGGAAGATTGATCCCCCCCTTGCGTTTTTGGGTTTCCGGGCAATATGTTTCGTGTTCCATAAACTTGAAACACAGGATTCCACATGTCCGGTCAAACATATTCCCAGATTGAAATGATTGAAAAGCTGGTCGGTTTTCCCACCGTCTCGTGTGACTCAAACCTGCCATTGGTTGAATTCGTTCGGGAATATCTCTCGGCATGGGGCATCGAAAGCCAATTCGTCTATAATGAAGAGGGTAACAAGGCCAATCTCTATGCGACAGTTGGCCCCAATGTGGAGGGCGGCATTGTTCTTTCAGGACACACTGATGTGGTTCCCGTTGAGGGACAGGCTTGGGTAACAGACCCTTTCAAGGTTACTCAAAAGGAAGGGCGTCTATATGGTCGGGGAACCGCAGACATGAAGTCATTTTCTGCAATTGGACTGTCGCTTGTCCCAGAAATGCTGAAAGCTGATTTAAAACGTCCGATCCATTTTGCCCTTTCCTATGATGAGGAAGTTGCTTGTCTTGGTGCTCCGGATATGATTGCCGAGATGGGGGTAAAATGCCCACCTGCGCTTGGTGTGATCGTGGGTGAGCCGACAGAAATGCGAACTGTAACGGCTCACAAGGCAATTGCAGACATTGTTACCAAAGTGCGAGGCCACGAAGTCCACTCAAGTCTCGTTCACACTGGCGTCTCTGCAGTCATGGTTGCAGCAAGGTTGATTACGTGGTGGGAAGACAGAATGAGAGAAGGAGCAGTAAAAGCTGATCCAAATTCCTTGTTTGATCCACCCTATTCAACGTTTCACTGTGGCCAGATAGAAGGGGGTACGGCTCATAATATTACAGCCAAGGATTGTTGGTTTGTGACGGACATTAGAACCGTGCCAGGTGAAACGCCTCATCAGCATTTGGACGCTTACTATGAACATCTGGAAAAAACAGTCATTCCCGCAATGAAAGCGATCCACCCCGATTGCAATGTAGAAACCGAGATCATAGCGGATGTCCCCGGCTTAAGGCCCGAACAAAATGGGGATGCGGAGAGTTTTGTACGTTCTATCACCGGCGACAACAGCCACCATGTGGTTGCCTATGGTACCGAGGGCGGGCAGTTCCAGGATGGCGGATTTTCAACCGTTGTTTGTGGGCCAGGCTCGATCGAACAAGCACATCAACCCAATGAGTTTATTGAGGTTTCACAGGTTGAGGCAGGTACCGAGTTTTTGCGCAAAGTGATTGCGCGGTGTGCTGCATAGAATAAAATTTTCTGCAAGGCTGGATTCTTTCTTTTTTTCATTGCAACATCTCGCCCAACTGCCAGCTGGATATGGCAGCATAATTAGGGAGAGAATCTATGAAACTTGTGAAAAGCCTTGTCGGCGGCGCAATTCTTTCAACACTCATGGCAACAAGCGCCATGGCGGAAAACACGTTCAAGTTTGCGTTTCAGGGTACTTTGAAGTCCCTCGATCCGTATTCATTGAACGAGACCTTTACTTTGGGAACGTTGGGCAATGTTTACGAAGGCCTGACCCGTCGTGGTCCTGACTTGAAAATCGAGCCTGCACTCGCAGAGAGCTGGGAAATTGTTGAACCAACACGCTGGCGTTTCAAACTGCGCCAAGGCGTAAAATTCCACAACGGCAACGACTTTAATGCAGACGATGTGATCTTTTCTGCCGAACGTGTGAAATCTGAAGGATCTGACCTTAAGACGCGTTTCCCGGATGGCACAAAGTTTGTGAAAGTCGACGACTACACTGTTGATGTTGTTCTTACAGCGCCAAACCCGATCCTGAATGCTGAGTGGGCTACTTGGCACATGATCGATAAAGAATGGGCGGAAGCAAACGATTCAGTAAAAGTGACTTCAGCGTCCGACCAAAATGCGAGCTTCATTTCGCTGAATGCAAATGGCACTGGTCCGTTCAAACTGGCAAGCCATGAAGCAGGTGTGAAAACTGTATTCGAAGCAAATGCTGACTGGTGGAATGCAGGCGACAAGAAGCACAATCTGGACAAGGTTGAGTTTTCAACGATTGCCTCTGACGCAACACGCGTTGCAGCGCTTCTTTCCGGTGAAATGGACATGGTGTATCCGATCCCTGTGCAGGACATCAAACGTGTAGATTCAAACCCGACAACGACAGCGCTGACCGGCCCGGAACTTCGTACCATCTTCCTCGGCATGGATCAGACACGCGATGAGTTGTTGTATTCCAACATCAAGGGCAAAAACCCGTTTAAAGACATCAAGGTTCGTCAGGCCTTCTATCATGCTATTGATATCGAGGCGATCAAGGCAAAAGTGATGCGCAATCTGGCAACACCGTCAGCAATCATGCTGTCACCATTCATGTTTGAGAATGCAGGTCAGTTCTCACGTCTTGAGTACAATCCGGATGGTGCAAAGGCACTTTTGGCAGAAGCTGGATATCCGGATGGATTTGAAGTCGGTATGGATTGCCCCAACGACCGTTACGTTAACGACGAAGCGATCTGTCAGGCTGTTGTATCCATGCTTGCCAAAGTCGGTGTGAAGGTAAACCTCAACGCTCAGCCAAAAGCACAATACTTCGCGAAAGTTTTGGCGTCTGGCGGTTTCGATACTTCCTTCTACCTACTCGGCTGGACACCAGGCTCGTTTGACTCGTGGAACGTTCTTACCAACCTTCATGGTTGCCGCGACGAAGCAGGCAATGGTGGTCTTTTCAACCTCGGTGGTTATTGCAACCCGAAAGTTGATGAGTTGAGCGCCAAAATTCTTTCAGAGAATGACGCTGCAACACGTCTAGACATGATTACGCAAGCTTACAAAATGACCACTGATGAAGTCGCTTACATTCCGCTTCACCAGCAAGGTCTTGCTTGGGGTATCTCGAACAACGTTGATCTGGTGCAACGCGCTGACAACGAGTTCATGATGTACTACGCAAACAAGAAATAATCAGAAAACGAATTTGGCTCCGCTCCGGCGGGGCCTTTTACTTTCATGCTCGCATTCATCATTCAAAGACTGTTTCAGGCTGGGCTTGTCATGCTGGTTGTCAGCATGATTGCGTTCACCATGTTCACGTTCATCGGTGATCCGGTTGATCAGATGGTCGGTCTCGAGACCACGCTGGAAGAACGCGAGCTTTTACGGGAACAGCTTGGTCTCAAAGACCCGCTACCGGTTCAATTTTACAATTTTATCTCAAAGGCCATTCAGGGCGATTTCGGTATTTCCTATCAGTTTAAACGTCCGGTCGCGACCATGATTGGCGAACGACTGCCGGCAACCCTGGAATTGGCACTGATAGGTTCGATATTCGCGCTCGCCGTTGGCATCCCCGTTGGTGTGTATACCGCTCTGCGTCGTGAGAGCTTCCTGTCAAAATTCTTTTTGACCACATCACTTGTCGGGATTTCCCTGCCGCCGTTCCTTGTGGGTATCCTGTTGATTTACATTTTTGCTGTATTGCTGCAGTGGCTGCCAAGCTTTGGCCGAGGCGAAACCGTATTGCTCGGTTGGTGGTCCACCGGGTTTCTCACTTCCAGCGGTCTGAAGGCACTTATCTTGCCGAGCATTACGCTTGGATTGTTCCAGCTTACGTTGATCATGCGATTGGTTCGCTCAGAGATGCTGGAAGTGCTTCGTACCGACTATATCAAGTTTGCACGTGCGCGCGGACTGCGAAACCGCGCCATTCACTTTGGCCACGCACTCAAGAACACATTGATACCTGTAATCACCATTACCGGTCTGCAACTTGGTTCAATCATCGCTTTTGCAATCATCACAGAGACAGTTTTCTCGTGGCCGGGTATGGGACAGATGTTCCTGCAGGCGGTCCAGGATGTCGACATTCCGGTCATGTCAGCCTATCTGCTTCTGGTCGCGTTCCTGTTTGTCATGATCAACCTGCTTGTTGATGTGGCTTATGGTTTGGTGGATCCACGCATCCGCATCACGGGGGGTGACGCATGAGTCTTCAAGAAGCAGCACCGCGCGGATTGGTTGAACGCGCGTTTGACTCAGATATTTGGCATTCCTTCAAACGGTCCAAGATCACGATTGTTGCCGCGATTACGACCTTTCTCATTTTGTTTGGCGCGCTTTTCGCACCATTGATTGCCCCGCAGAATCCATTCGACCCGGCAAGCCTTTCTCTGCTTGATTCTTACTTGCCACCAGCGTGGGAAGAGGGCGGTGACAGCCGTTACTTGCTGGGGACAGATGATCAGGGCAGGGGCATTCTGTCCACCCTAATGTACGGCTCCAGGATTTCACTGGCGGTTGGCTTTGCCTCTGTAATATTCGCCGCAATCCTCGGAATTTCGTTAGGCCTTGTGGCAGGCTATGTTGGCGGTCGCACTGACGCGGTGATCATGCGTATTGCCGACATTCAGCTGACCTTCCCTTCAATTCTAATCGCGCTCTTGATTGATGGATCAGTGCGTTCTGCGCTGGGCGGCATCAACCGGGAAGATTCTGCCTTTTATATATTGGTCTTTTCCATAGGCCTGTCGTTCTGGGTGCAATATGCAAGGACCGTGAGGTCTTCGGCACTGGTTGAGAAGAACAAGGAATATGTACAAGCCGCACGCCTGATCGGACTGCATCCATTGAAAATCATGGCACGGCATGTGCTACCAAACGTGATGGGTCCTGTACTCGTTATCGCCACCATCAATCTGGCGCTTGCCATTATATTGGAAGCAACACTCTCATTTCTTGGAGTTGGCATGCCACCCACGCAGCCTTCGCTCGGAACCATGATTGGAACCGGGAACAACTTTCTGTTTTCCGGTGAATGGTGGATGATCTTCTTCCCGGGCCTTGTGCTTGCGATCCTCGCCCTTGCGGTCAACCTGCTTGGCGACTGGCTTCGCGATGCGCTAAATCCGAGGTTGCGATAGATGGCTGAACCGCTTCTCTCAGTTCGTGACCTTGTGGTTCAGTTTCCAACCCGCAAGGGGGTCCTTACCGCGGTTGATCGGATCAGTTTTGACTTGGCTAAAGGCGAGGTTCTAGGTGTCGTTGGCGAGTCTGGTGCTGGAAAGTCCATGACCGGTGCAGCAATCATCGGGTTGATTGAACCTCCTGGTCACATCGCTGGTGGAACCATTCACCTCGATGGAGATCGAATCGACAACCTTAGTCAGGATGAATTGCTCAAGGTTCGTGGAAGACGCATTGGAACGATCTTTCAGGACCCGCTAACATCCCTTAATCCACTTTATACAATTGCCGAGCAGCTGATTGAAACGATCCGTCGCCATACGGATTTGAATCCGCAACAAGCCCGCGATCGCGCAATTGGCTTACTGGATGAGGTGGGCATTCCGGCAGCTGCACGTCGTATCGATGACTACCCGCATCAGTTTTCCGGAGGTATGCGTCAGCGCGTGGTAATCGCTCTGGCACTGTGCGCGGAACCGGAACTGGTGATCGCGGATGAGCCCACGACCGCGCTGGACGTTTCGGTTCAGGCACAAATCATCGATGTGCTCAAACGCATGTGTGAGGATCACGGAACTTCAGTGATACTGGTAACCCATGATATGGGTGTCATCGCTGAAGCGGCAGATCGGGTAGCCGTCATGTATGCGGGTCGAATTGCAGAAATCGGACCTGTGCGTGACGTCGTGAAGGATGCCAAACATCCGTATACTTCCGGCCTAATGGGCTCTATTCCTACGCTGTCACAAAACGAAGATCGATTGACACAAATCCCGGGATCAATGCCGCGGCTGACAGAAATTCCAACTGGTTGCGCGTTTAATCCAAGATGTCCAAAAGTGTTCGATGCCTGCCATAAAGTACAACCACAAACTGTCGATGTAAGTGGTAGGGAAGTGGCTTGCCTTCTTTATGACAAGGTGCATGCGAAATGAGTGATGCTCTGATCGAGATCAACAATCTGACACGGGTATTTGACGTGTCAAAGCCGTGGTTGAACCGGGTGATCGAACGCGAGGAACGAAAGCTGCTGACGGCTGTCAATGACGTATCGTTCTCCATTGGCAAGGGCGAAACGTTTGCACTGGTGGGAGAGTCAGGCTCTGGTAAATCCACTATTGCTAAAATGGTTGTGGGCCTGTTGAAGGCGAGTGCGGGTGAAATCCTGTTTGATGGCAACCCGATGACAACAGCTGGCGGTGCTGACATGCGCGAGCTTCGTAGCCGTTTTCAGATGATATTTCAGGATCCCTTTGCCAGCCTGAATCCGCGTTGGCGTGTCCAGGATATTATCGCGGAACCCATTCGCACTTTCGGTCTGAAAGGTGCGAATACGACAGTGGAAAAACGCGTTGACGAATTGCTTGAGACAGTGGGTCTTTCTCCTGCTGATGGCACGAAATTCCCGCACGAATTTTCCGGCGGTCAGCGCCAGCGTATCGCCATCGCAAGAGCCTTGTCAGCAAGACCGGAATTCATTGTCTGCGATGAACCAACCTCCGCTTTGGATGTTTCCGTACAAGCTCAAATCCTGAATCTGATGCGAGACCTGCAGGACGAGTTTGGACTGACCTACCTCTTTATCAGCCACGACCTTTCGGTCGTGCGGCACATGGCTACGCGCATCGGGGTCTTATATCTTGGCAAACTGGTTGAGGTTCAGGAAGGCAAAGCATTGTTCAAGAACCCTCAGCATCCGTATACAAAGCTCCTTTTGGATGCCGTCCCGGACCTGGAGATGACCGGCCGTGCACGCAAACAGGTTGAAGGTGAAATACCAAACCCGATCGATCCGCCAACAGGATGCGCGTTTCATCCCCGTTGTTCTTTGGTACATGATCGCTGCAAAGCAGAAATCCCTCAGCTGGCCCAGTATGGCAAGGGTGAAGCTGCATGTTTCGCGCTTGAGAAATAGAACTTAAAACAAGTCGCCTTGCTGGCCACTGCCAGATTTTGATGGCTGGGTCTTGGGTTTTGCGGGTGATTTGGCAGATGTGCTCCCTGCCGCTACAGCATCAATCCGGCCGTCCTGAAACTCGATGGAGAATGCCTGTCCGGATTTTGCTTCTGATGTGCTGACGAGTGGCTTGTCATTGGCGTCTCGAACGATTGCAAAGCCGCGCTCAAGGATATTGGTGTAGGAGAAACTCGCGAGAAGCCGTTCCGCCTGATCAAGCCTTCGTTGGGCGGTTTCCAGAGGTGTCACAAATGCAATTGGCGCGCGGCGATCAAGTTGCGAGTAGTGGTTTCGAGCAGAAACCACATTATTCTTGTGGGCGGTAAGGGCTCGACGCAACGCGTTTGTTAGACGCTCGCTGCACCGTTCAATGGATGACGTCAGGCCACGCGCAGATAATCTTGAAGCAACCCTTTCAAAACTTGCCTGCTTTGCCCGAGTTGCAAGATCAAGACCCCGGCCCAAACGACCACTGGCTTCGTCAAGTCTGCGTCTTGGCAATTCAAGCAAGCTATCAGGGGTGGATAAGCCCCGCGATGCCGCCCGAAAATCCGACTTTGACTGGTCAAACTTGCGTGTCAAAGCAGATTGCAATCTTGCGCGGTAAGATGCGACGGTCGCTTCAAGTTCCGCCTTTACTGGTACTGCCATTTCTGCGGCACCGGTTGGGGTTGGTGCTCTCACATCAGCGGCATAGTCAATCAGCGTCCAATCGGTCTCATGCCCCACGGCGGAAATCAAAGGAATGTCTGAATTGGCAGTAGCGCGGACAACCGCTTCATCGTTGAATCCCCACAAATCTTCAATGCTGCCGCCGCCTCGTGCGACAATGATGGTGTCAGGCTGATGTTCGGCATCCATGGCGTTGAAACCATTGATCGCATTGCTCACTTCAGCGCCGGTGGTTTCACCTTGAACACGTACGGGCCAAACCATGACATGCAGAGGAAAGCGATCGCTGATCCTGTGCAAAATGTCCCGAATTACAGAGCCGGTTGGCGAGGTTACAACCCCAATACGCTTTGGCATATAAGGCAGAAGTTGTTTGCGCTCAGGAGCAAACAGGCCTTCCGCTTCGAGCTTTTTCTTCCGTTCTTCCAGCAATGCCATCAATGCGCCGGCGCCTGCCGGTTCCAGATTGTCGATTACAATCTGGTATTTGGATGAGCCGGGATACGTTGTCAGCTTGCCAGAGGCAACGACTTCCAGACCTTCTTCCGGCTTGTGCTGCAGACGATTGAAATTACCTTTCCAGATCACAGCTTCAATGCGAGCGCGATCATCCTTCAGTGCAAAATAACAATGCCCTGAGGAATGCTGCCCGCGAAATCCGGTTATCTCACCGCGAATACGAACATGGCCGAAACGGTCTTCGACTGTCTTCTTGAGGGCAGCGGATATCTCAGTGACCGAATAGTCCTGAAGATTGGATTTTGCATTGCCGGTGTCTTTGAAAATCGGTGCATCGCTCATGGCTGTTTCTTAGCAGAAACTCCACATGCACGCGCAACTAAAAATCCTGCTCAGGCCGGAAACTTCTGGCTATCCACAAGACCAGCAGTGCCAATGCAATGAGGACAGGCGCCACAACCCAATATCCTGCTGCAACTAATCCAGTAGCCCCTGCCCACATGATGGAGGAGAATGCTTCTGAGAAGGTTGCAACCTTTGAAGATGTCTGACGGCGGCGGAAACTTGCGCGATTGGCCTGGCTTCTGAACCATAATTGGATCATGGTCGCTGAGATTGTAGCGGCAGCTATGCCTAGCGCCGCGATGACCATCGCCATCAAATCCATAAAGGCGATGAGAAGCAGGATCGGGAATACGAGAATTCCTATAGCGCCAAGAACCGCTTCAACCTTTGCGCGAATGATCATCCCTTTGGGTACTGGAGCAGTTTGGACGAGTTGTGGGGCGTCTTCTCCGGAAATTGCCAACCATGCAAGACCGCCGGCAAGTTGCCCTGCTGCCATCACAAGGATCGGCAACGCAACCCCTGAAATTGTTTCAGCTGACCCGAAACCACGCCAAAGCATGAATGCAGGGGGTACCAGGTACAAGATCTGCATCAAGGATTGAGAAATCAACCAATGATCTCGAAGCAGGAGCTTCCATTCCTTGAATATCAATGCTGATCGCACAGATCGTTGTCTGAATTTCATTGAGCCTGATTTTTCGATTTTTGCTGTCTGCCCGATGCCAGCCGCTTCAATGACATACTCACCAAAACGAGGTGCAAAGAGCAGGATTGCGGAACCCAAAATGAACAGGCAGATGAAAAGCGTCTGAACAAGCGCAAACACTTCTCCAGTTGCTGCACGTGCAGGAAGCCAGATCATGCTCTCAAGACCCGGTGAAATTTCAAGCATCATGTCTGACTGGAAAAAAGAAACTCTGGATACACTATCGAGTGACACAATCGCAGCAATCTGCACACCAATGATAAATCCGGCGCCAACAATGGCAGCGATGATTTGTGTTGCAAGGCGGGTTTTTTTAGCGCCCAGCGTTTTGAACATCAAAACTGCAATTGCAAGAGACATTGCGGTTGCCAGGGAACCAAAACCGAAAATAAGCAAATAGCCAGCCAGCCAGCTTGGAGTGTCAAAAATAGCTAGCGTGTTGATGACCGACCCGAACAGCAACATTGGCAGCATTGAGGTCGCCACCGCTATGGCCCCGATCCGAACCGCGAAAACACGTTTCTCATTTGTTGGTGATGATAGGACCAGATCAAGATCTGATCGTGAATAGAAAGTGCGTGTCACTAGCTCCATAGCTTGTGACATCATGAGAGAGAATGTGAGTGCGATACACCCTGATATGGTCAACAGGATTGATTTCGATCCGGTATCAATAAATCCTGCTTCGCTCGTTAGCAGCATATATGCGATGGCATGGGTAATCAGCACAGCAATTGCCAGAAAGAGGATCACCGCCTTTTCACGTCCCGGCTTGCCGGCACTCATCATTCGAACAAAGTCGCGCCAAGAGAGGTTGAATTCGTGTCTAGCAAACCAACCCAATGAACCGACGGTCGGGTTCTGAAACATCAGGCGGCCTCTGCTTCCACTAGAGTTTCGTCTCCTACAAGTTGCAGGAATATTTCTTCAAGGCTTTGGTCACCGCGTCCGCCAGCCTGTCGCAACTCATCCAGAGTGCCCTCAGCAATGAGTTTACCGGATGCGATCACACCGATCCGTTCAGCCATGCGTTCCGCAACTTCAAGGATATGCGTCGTCATAATCACAGAGCAACCTTGTTCTACGCGCGAAAGTAATACGTCTTTCACAAGCCGGGCAGAACCTGCATCTAGGCCCGTAAGTGGTTCATCAAGGATGATGAGCTTGGGTTCGTGAACCAGCGCACCTGCCAGAGCAACTTTCTGACGCATTCCTTTTGAAAATCCCTCGCAACGTTCATTTGCATGGGGTGCAAGACGCAGCCAATCGAGCAAGTCATGTGCATTGCGCTGAGCTTGAGAGGCGTCTATGCCCCATAGGCCCGCCACAAACTCCAGATATTCAAGTGGCGTCAGACGGTCATAGATCATGGGTTCGTCTGGTACCCATGCTACCATCTGTTTCACGGCAACAGGGTCATGAAGGGTGTTCGCGCCAAAAACTTCGATTGATCCGTGGTCTTGTCTCAGCAGGCCGGCTACCATACGCAAGGATGTTGTCTTTCCCGCGCCGTTTGGGCCGAGCAGGGCATAGAATTCTCCCGCTCTCACATTGAATGAGAGATTGTTTACTGCCGGGCGGTCAAAGGTCTTGACCAGATCAGTTACTTTGAGTGCGAATTCCATACTTTGGTTGCCCCATCCACGTTATGCCTTGCTGGATGGTGAGTGTCGCGGGTTTCAATGAGGTAAACCTGCATTGCGGTGAGGCAATTTATGTTGGCGTTGTGGCGGATATCCAACCATAGGGTTAACAAGCCACTTATTTTATCAAACAATTGAGCGGCTGGCTTAAGGCTGTATTAACCACAACGAACTACCGTTGAATTCGAATAGGGTTTAGGAAAATAGCAATGCTTCAACAGGCCGGCAGCTTGCAAAATGTTTCAAAGAAAGCGACGCGCAAATCGTTGAATAAACGTATGCCAAGAATGGGGAAAGTCGTATTCTGCGAGGGTGGAGCACCTGTACATTGCTCCGTGAAGGATTTCTCAGATTCAGGCGCTGTGCTGGCAATGACCGGATGGATGGGATTGCCATCAAACTTCGTTCTCTATGTTGAGCCTGATACGGTGCGTGCCGAATGCCGGGTTATCAATCGCAAGGGAAGTAGCATCAGCGTTGAGTTTACAAACGTGGAACAGGGCGTGAGGCTTCGGGGTGCATCCGCCGCATCTGCCTGAGAATTCAGAACGCGATTAGTTCTAAAAAGCGTATTCCTCAAACACTCTGGAAATGTCTTCCTTCCACTCGCCGTGGTACTTTGCCAACATGTGTTCTGCAGGCGTTTTTCCCGTTGAAACAGCATCTTCTAGCGGAATAAGAAATGCGCTCTCATCCAATCCGTCGTCATTAAGATTGTTACGGGCCTTCAATCCGATACGGGAAATTTCTATCGCATCCTTTGCGAACGAGACCAGAGGCTTGCCGGCAATCTCGGCATTCAATCCTTTAATCGGCACTTCGTTTCGCAATGTGTCCACCATGGCAAAATCCCAGCCTGCAACGAGTGCTTCAGCAGCA
Source organism: Rhizobiaceae bacterium (assembly GCA_030065115.1). Lineage (GTDB taxonomy): Bacteria > Pseudomonadota > Alphaproteobacteria > Rhizobiales > Rhizobiaceae > JAALLB01. The sequence continues at coordinate 21,849 of JASJDO010000029.1, forward strand.
TCCAGCGCAGCCGAATCATAAAGGAGACCAACCCAGAATGCAGGCAAAGCACAAATACCATGCCAAGGGCCGCCATCTGCACCACGCATTTCAAGAAAACGTTTCAGCCTGACATCGGGGAAAAGTGTGCTGAGGTGATTTCCCCAATCCCCGATATTGGCGTGGTGGTCTTCAACTTCGCCCTTTAGAGCTCCATTCATGAATTGGCGGAAGGTGACATGCGTGCAGTCGTGATACTTGCCATCGCGTATGATGAAATACATCGGAACATCCAACGCCCAGTTGGCATAGGCTTCAAAGCCGAAATCCTCTTGCAACATGAAGGCATGCAAACCGCTTCGCTGATTATCAACATCACGCCATATATCGCTGCGCCATGACAGAAGACCGTTTGGTGCGCCTTCTGTGAAGGGAGAATTGGCAAACAATGCAGAAGCCATCGGTTGTAGTTTCAATGAGGTTTGAAGCTTGCGAACCATGTCGCGTTCATCTGAAAAGTCGAGATTAACCTGGATGGTGCAGGTTCTGAACATCATGTCATGGCCCTGACTGCCGACCTTCGGCATATATCGTTTCATGATGTTGTAACGGCTTTTCGGCATCATGGGTGTTTCGTCAAAGGTCCAGACCGGGGAGCCACCAAGTCCAAGAAATCCGATGCCCAACTCTTCTGCAATCTTCTTCACCTGCGCCAGATGCTGGTTGGATTCGCGGCAGGTTTGGTGGACGGTTTCAAGGGGCGCGCCGGAAAGTTCAAACTGTCCACCGGGTTCGAGGGATATCGCACCACCTTCTACAGGATTGTACAGGCCGATTATATTGCCTTCATCTTCAATTGCCTCCCAGCCGCTTTCGCGTTGCAGGACCTGAAGGATCGCTTTGATACCCCGGTCTCCCTCATAAGGAACCGGAGAGTGGTTCTGCATGCAAAACCCGAACTTCTCATGCTCGGTACCAATTCTCCATTCGGATTTGGGTTTACAGCCGACGGACATCCACTCGATTAATTGCGCATGATTTTCAATTGGTTGGTTGTCTGTTGTATCACGCGCCATGCCAAATTATCCCGGCTTTCTTCATACTGTCTTGTCTTCAGCAACTAGTGCCTTTGGGGCATGGGTGCAAGCCAAACTTTTTGACCTTTCGTCAACAATTTGTAGACGGATACCAGTCCCCGATTGATGACTGAAGGATTGCAAGTGCAGCGACTGCTGCAGTGTCAGCCCGCAATATGCGTGGTCCCAAGCCAAGTCTTGCGACATTGGGGCTGGTTTGGATGAGTGTGCGCTCCTCATCGCTGAAACCGCCTTCCGGACCAATAAGCAAAGTCAAATCTGTTTTGCTCTCAAATTTATTAATAGCACTTACATGGGGCCGCTCTTCGTCGCAGAATACAAGCGTATTTGATGTGCCCATGGTTTCAACCAATTCACTCAAGGGGATGATTGGCTTGATATCGGGTATGTTGAGAATTCCGCATTGTTCCGCCGCCTCAATTGCATTGGCGCGCAGACGGCTTTCATTGATTGATCTAACTTGTGTGTATTGAGTGATCACTGGTTGAAGGACGCCAACACCCATCTCGACGGCTTTTTGCACCATATAATCAAGCCGTCCCTGCTTTAGCGGTGCAAAGCAGTATCTCAGGGAATAGGGTGCGGTTTGTTTTCGAACTAGCTCAGTAGGTTTCAAGTTACACTTTTTTCTGCCTATGGCTTCAATCTCCGCCCGCCATTCTCCGTCACGTCCATTAAAAATAAGAATACTGCCGCCATCCGGGATCCGCAGCACATTGAGCAGATAGTTCGCCTGCTCACGGCTTGCCTCAAAGCGAGAATTGGCAGCAAGGTCGTGTTCTACAAACACTCTTTGGGATCGAAAATCATGCACCGCCATTTAGCTTCTCGCCTGGATTGCTGAGGCGTGGATTTGCGGCGTGTAGCCTTGCTCCAGTACCGAAACAATGGAAGGTGGTGTGAGCACTTTGATGTCTCCTTTTGGCGTATCTGAGGTGGAATAACCATGACC
>JASJDO010000166.1 GCA_030065115.1 Rhizobiaceae bacterium
AAGTTTTCACAAAGACACGACCAGTCAGGATGTCATCGACACCAGCCTGATGCTGCGGATGAAAACTGCCGTTGAATGGATCGCTCAAGACTGTGTGGAAGTTCTGTCTGGACTGCAACAATTGAAAGACGAAATCGGTAACCGTGAATTGTCAGCGCGAACCCGCATGCAGGCAGCACTTCCCTTTACACTGGCGGACAGAATCGAAGGGTGGCAGGAACCGATAAAGTCGCTCTATGGAGACAAGCCTGACTACTTCCCGCTGCAACTCGGTGGGCCGATAGGCATGATGCATAAACGGGAGCCGCAGTGGAAAGACCTTGTCCGATTGCTAGCTGAGGACTTGGAACTTGCACCCATCGCTCGTCCTTGGCACACGGATCGCCAACCCTTGGTCAACCTCTGTTCCTGGATGGTGGCATTATCCACTGCTCTTGGAAAAATGGGGCAGGACATTACTTTAATGGTGCAAAATGGCATTGATGAGTTGGGATTAAAGGGTGGCGGCTCCTCTTCAGCAATGCCGCATAAAAACAATCCGGTGCTCGCCGAAACCCTTGTCGCCATTGCGCAATACAACGCTGGACAGATGGGACTTGTTCACACTGCTGCTCTTCATGAGCAGGAGCGGTCTGGCATTTCCTGGACTTTGGAATTCATGACCATCCCACAGATCGTGTTGGCCTGCGCTGGTTCGGTCCAGATCGCCCGAAAACTTATCACCCAACTTCGATAGTAGCGACCTCGCGCTTGCCGAATAATGGCTCATATGCCAACTTTCGGCAGAACAAATTCCGGAACATACATGATGAATAAACTGAAGAGGTCCTCTGCAGAAATGGTCGCCGAGGCGAAAGCGAAAATCGAAGAGATCGAAACCGTAGATCTGATCGCCATGGCAAATGACCCCGATGTGGTGATCGTGGATATTCGGGACATTCGTGAACGCCAACGAAGCGGTTATATCCCCGGAAGCGTTCATGCCCCGCGTGGCATGGTCGAGTTTTGGATCGATCCTGAAAGCCCTTACTTCAAGGATATTTTTGCCGAGGACAAAAAGTTCGTCTTCCACTGCGCCTCCGGCTGGCGTTCAGCACTTACGGTTGCGACATTACAGGATATGGGATTTGAAGCGGCACACCTGCGTGAAGGGTTTACATCCTGGGAAAAGCAGAACGGCCCAATTGAGTTTCCGGAAAAGAAAAACTGATCTGTGTTCGAGCAATTATTCTAGACAAATTAGCTGGAACGGCTAAAGCTTTGGCGCATCGAGTAAATTGATATCTCCGTCAAGGTGTAACTGCGCACCTGTCAGAGCCTGTAGTTCATCGACTGAAATTGCATCTAGTTTTTCCCGCAGTACAAACCCTTGCGCTTCAATATCCACCACTGCAAGCGATGTATAAATCCGGTTGATGCACCCAACCCCCGTAAGTGGCAGTGTACACTCAGACACCAGTTTGGGATCGCCATTCTTGGTGACATGGTCTGTGACCACGACCACCTTCTTGGCGCCATGAACAAGATCCATCGCACCCCCAACAGCGGGAACACCCCCTTTTCCCGTTGACCAGTTTGCAAGATCTCCATTTTGCGCGACCTGATACGCCCCCAAAACTGCTAGATCGAGATGCCCACCCCGTACCATTGCAAAAGAATCCGCGTGGTGAAAAAAGGAAGCGCCGCTGTTCAGCGTGACTGCCTTTTTGCCGGCATTAATCAGGTCCCAATCCTCTTCACCCTCACGAGGCGAAGGACCAAAGCCAAGAATTCCATTCTCGGTATGATAGATTACTTCACGACCTTCCGGCTGAAACGTCGCAATCATTTCCGGGAAGCCAATACCAAGATTGACATAGGCTCCATCTCGCAGATCCTGTGCGGCACGCCATGCAATTTGTGCATTTGACAGTTTGATCTCATCCAGTCTTTGCTTCATGTCGTAACCTCGGGATATCTCACATCCGCCCGATTGAGGTCTTCTTCCTGCTGTGGGTTCTGTATTTCGACGACACAATCCACAAAGATGCCTGGCGTAACAATCCTCTCCGGATCGATTTGCCCAACCGGAACCAACTGATTGACCTGGACTATGGTCGTTTCAGCAGCCATGGCCATGAGCGGATTGAAATTCCGGGCAGCCATCCGGTATGTAAGATTGCCAAAACCATCACCCTGCTCAGCTTTGATCAATGCGTAATCCGCCTTCAGACAGCGCTCCTCAATATAGGGTTTGCCATCGAACTCTTTTTGAGGTTTTCCTTCCGCCAACTCAGTGCCGAATCCGGTCGGCGTGTAAAACGCTGGTATGCCCGCTCCGCCAGCCCTGATCCGCTCTGCCAAGGTGCCCTGAGGAACGAGTTCCAACTCAATCTTTCCTGCAAGATAGCGGTCAGTGAAAGCCCGTGGATCAGCTGACCGGGGAAATGAACAAATCAGCTTCGACACCATTTCCTGCTCAATCATGGCGGCAAGACCCACGTGACCGTTTCCGGCATTGTTGTTGATCACGGTCAAGTTTTTCGGGCCCGCATCTATCAGGGCGTGAATGAGTTCAATCGGCGCGCCGGAACCACCAAACCCGCCAATCATGACAGTCGAACCATCTTCTATCTTTGCAACTGCATCCGATATTGAGTCTATTGATTTGTTCAAGTCTGCGTCCTTTGTAGAATTGATCAAATGTCAAAAAAGACCGTTTCTCGCGGCCCCTGCAAATGAACATCGAACCTATGGGTTCCATTCTCGTCCTCGTTTGCCAGCAAACTTGTCAAACGATCACGATCGTCGATTTGACTCAAGATCGGGTCTGACAGATTGGCTTCCACCTCGTCTGCAAAATAGATTCTGGTTTGCAAACCGATATTGATACCTCTGGCGACAATCCACATGGTGATGTGTGGAGCCTGTAAACTTCCATCAACCCACGGAACCCGACCGGGCTTAACTGTCTCGAAACGAAACTCGCCGGTCTCCATATCCACAGGGCAACGCCCCCATCCGGAAAAATTGGGATCAGATGCACCACGCATTTCATTTGCGGAGTTGAACAAGCCATTCGCATCCGCTTGCCAGATCTCAACCAGAGCATCGAGTAAGGGAGCCCCATCGCCATCAAAGATGGCACCTTCAATCGTGATTTCCTGCCCTGTGACAGGACCGAGTTTCATCAATGCTCCAAGGTCCGTTTCATACGTCGCAATTCCCGTGAAATTGGGTGTGCAGCCAATATGCACGTAGGGACCCGCGGTTTGACTGGGACTTTCCTTCAAGCGTTCGTTCTCCTCAGTCATGGTTCACAGCCCCTCCGACCGGTTCTCAAAGTAGGTTTGCTTTGCCCCTCTCAGAACAATATCAAAACGGTAGGCGCACATATCCATCGGGATTGTGCGGCCCATATCCAAGTGTGCTGTAAGGATGTCAACCGCATCCTGACTGCCAAGAGCACCAACGATTGGGCACAGTGGAATGAGCGTATCCCCCTCAAAATACATCTGTGTAATAAGCCGTTGGGCGAATCCGTGACCGAAAATTGAGAAGTGAATATGCGCGGGTCGCCAGCTGTTAGGCCCGTTCGGCCACGGATAAGGCCCAGGCTGAATGGTGCGAAACTCATAGGTCCCATCGTCAGCAGTAATCACACGGCCACACCCGCCAAAATTGGGATCAAGTGGCGCGAGATATCCCTCATTCTTGTGGCGATAGCGACCGCCGGCATTTGCCTGCCAGACTTCAATCAATGCATTCGGAACAGGCCGCCCCATTTCATCACGAACGGTGCCATGCACAAGGAGACGAGGTCCGATCGCACTCTCACCCTGTTTCGCATAATTGACGATCAGGTCATGATCAAACTCGCCCAATATGTCATGACCAAAAATGGGTGAGGTCTCTTCAGAAAGACTCGTGGGAAAAGAAAGTAACTTCGATTTAGGGCTTCGCTTGATGCTGGATTTATAATCTGGAGCCAGCGCATTGGGTTGCCATTCGCGATCACGTGGCAAAAACATGCCGCCTGCCTTTGCATCATTCATGTTTCAATTCCAAGTTCAGCAAAGGTTTGCTTCGCCAGTTTGATCGCGTGATTGGCCTTTGGAACACCTGCATAAACCGCCACATGCATAAACGCCTGCAGAATATCTTGCGGACTGGCTCCTGTGCTCTGGCAGGCACGAATATGCATCGGAATTTCTTCAAAATTTCCAGTTGCGGCCAAAATCGAAAGCGTCAACATGGATCGTTCGCGCCGGGAGATCGACTGATCCGCCCATAAAGTGCCCCATGCACCTTCAGTGATCATTTCCTGGAACGGTTGATCAAATGATGTTTTTGCAGCTTCCGCACGATCTACATGGGCATCGCCCAACACTTCCCGCCGGGTCTTCATGCCCTTTTCGAAACGCTCTGACATCAATCAAACTCCAATTTAGCCGCTGAACCATAGCACGCCGTAAAGTGCCAAGCACCAATGCGTGCTGCCCGTCGTTCAATAAGGCAAACCAACATAATTTTCAGCCATGGCTTTTTGGGCAGCCTCATTGGAACCAAGAAAAGCCAACTCCGCCGTTTGAATGCGCAAATCAAACGGGGTTTGATCGGGATATCGGTGCATCAGCGAAGAGAACCACCAGGAAAATCGCTCAGCCTTCCAGACCCGGCGCAGGGCATTTTCTGAATAGGCATCAATGCCAGATTCAGAACCGTCCAGATAAAACTCCTTTAGCCCGTTATAGAGATAATGGACATCAGAAGCAGCGGTATTAAGGCCCTTGGCACCAGTCGGCGGAACGATATGCGCCGCATCTCCGCACAGGAACAATCTGCCCCAACGCATTGGCTCAGTTACAAAGGAGCGTAGAGGAGCAATCGATTTTTCAATGGCAGGGCCGGTCACCAATTGCTCGGCATAGTGCGAAGGAATTCTGAGTTTCAGTTCCTTCCAGAAATCTTCATCGCTCCAGTCATCAGGATCATCACTCAGTGAACATTGAATATAGTATCTGCTCAATTGTTCATTGCGCATAGAGCATAGCGCGAAGCCCCGCTCCGAATTCGCGTAAATCAACTCCTCATGAACCGGTGGCGTCTCACTTAGAACCCCCAACCATCCAAAGGGGTAGGCTTTTTCATATTCCTTGCGCACGTCCGCAGGAATGGTTTTACGGCTCACACCGTGGAACCCATCGCAGCCAGCTACAAAATCACAGTCAATACGCCTTTCCTCGCCATCAACTGAATAGGTTACAAAAGGGTTGGATGTATCCACATCATGAATGACAACATTCTCGACATCATAGTCGATGACACCGCCCGCGCGTTCACGCGCCTCATAGAGATCGCGGGTAACTTCCGTCTGCCCATACACAACAACAGGTGTCCCCGTCAGAGCGGTGAAATCCACTCTGAAGAATTCTTCACCAAATGCAATCTGCGTGCCGTCATGCACAAAGCCTTCTGCGTGCAACCGTTCTGCGCATCCGGCCTCTTCCATCAGTTTGACCAGACCGGTTTCCAGAACCCCAGCGCGAATTCTCCCAAGCACATATTCCTTGGTCTTGCGTTCAAGGACGATACTTTCAATCCCCTTGGTATGAAGAAGTTGGGACAATAAAAGTCCAGACGGTCCTCCACCGACAATAACCACGCTTGTTTTCATGTATCTCCCCAAACTGATGGGACACATTTGCCCCTATTCGCATCAGGATGTAAAGCGTAGGGCAAAAAGGTAAATCCTTTTGGCGGCAAGCGATGGTGCATCCACCCTACGGCACGAGGACAAAATTTCCGAAATGCTTCTTTTCCATAAACTGTTTTTGAGCCTCAACGATCTCACTTAGCGGAAAGGCTTTAGCAAGGAGTGGCCTTATTTCCCCTTTCTCGATGTATGATATCAGATCCGGGAAAACCGGCGCATCCCATGCGGTGCAGCCAATGAGGTGAATATCCTTCAGATACATATCCCGCATATCAAGACTGACCATCGGCCCGGCAATAGCGCCGGATGAAACATATCTCCCTCCCCGCTTGAGCGCTTTTATCATGAGAGGGAAATTCTCGCCGGCAACATTGTCCACAACCACATCAAATTGATTCTCACCAAGTAGAGTTGCAAGGTCAGCAGAACGGTCTATTGCAACATCAGCGCCAATTGAACGTGCTTTCTCTAGTTTGGAAGTACCGCAAATCGCAGTGACCTTGGCACCACGACGTTTAGCCAATTGAACCGTCGCTGAACCCACGCCGCCAGAAGCACCCGGGATAAGAACATGATCGCCCGCGCCAACATTTGCACGATGCAGCATATTCTCAGAGGTGCCATAGGCACACGGAATGGTCGCCAATTCCTCATCCGACCAATCGCAATCAACCGGGAAAACTTCTGTTGCAGGTACCTTCACATATTGCGCAAACGCCCCATCAAAATCGGAAGCCATCCAGATGTTGTCCATGGTGTCGTAGCCGTCCGGGCGCATGCAGGCTCTGACCAGAACCCGTGAACCGATCAAGTTCTGATCATTCGGACTTCCTGCTT
>JASJDO010000167.1 GCA_030065115.1 Rhizobiaceae bacterium
AGCTCGGGAAGCAGAAGGTCCATGCCGGTCCTGAAGATGCGGTCTTCCAACTGGGTTGGGTCGGGAACCTGCCGTGATCTGGTTCGGGTTTTGAAGTCTGCAGTTTTAAGCTTGAGTTGTATGGTGAGCCCCGCAATATGTTTTGCTTTCAATCGCCTTGATACTTTTTCTGAAAGCTTTCGCAGAATCGGCAGCAATTCTTCCTGCGTCGATCGATCATTGCCAAATGTGGTTTCAGAGCTGATCGACTTCGCTCCGCTTGATGGCGAAACATTCCGGCTGTCTTCCCCGCGTGAAAGCCGCGCCAAATGCAACCCCATTGAGCCATAGCGTTTGGCCAGCTCGGTTTCATCCATGTCTTGAACTGTCGAAAGTTCGGTGATCCCGTCCTTTGCGAGCATTTTCTGGGTGACCTTGCCAACCCCCCAAACAATTGAGACAGGTTGCTTTCGCAGGAAGGCAAGCGCTTCCCGCTGTCCGATGACCGAAAAACCACGGGGCTTATTCAGGTCAGATGCGACTTTTGCCAGAAACTTGCAATAGGAAAGGCCAACAGACACGGTCAGATCCATTTCCTGCTTTATGCGGTTTGCGAGGCGAATGAGCATTTCCGCAGGGCTGGCGCCATGAAGTCGCTGTGTCCCGCCCATATCTAGAAATGCCTCGTCAATGGACAAAGGTTCAACCATGGGGGTGAGTTCGCGCATCAATTCGCGGATTTTGTGCCCGGCTTCAGCATATTTTTCCATGTTGGGCTTTATGACAACCGCGTCGGGACACGCTTCCAGGGCCTTGAACATCGGTTGGGCTGAGTGAACGCCCCGAATCCGCGCCACATAGCAGGCAGTGGAAACGACACCGCGTTTTCCTCCGCCAATGATGACCGGTTTGTTGGCGAGTTCCGGATTGTCACGCTTCTCAACTGAGGCATAAAACGCGTCACAATCGATGTGGGCAATGGTCAGATCATGGAGTTCACTATGGCGGATTATCCTGGGGCTTCCACAATTTGAGCACCGCCCATCTGCTGCATCGGTGCGGGTTGTGCAGTCCCTGCAAATTCCGGCAACTAGATCTGCGGTTTCCGACAAGTCACCAGGCCTCCGCCTCACTCGGTGGGTCAAGGACAAACCGGGCTTTTTGGATATCTTCCGGTTGGGTATTCCTTGTTGCCGCAAATGCCAGCAAAGTCGGTTCATCGCCAAGGAAAAAGTCGAGGATTGCTGCCAGAAACTCAGGAGATGCCGCTGCATTTCGCATATCAGTAGGGCTCATACCCGTAAGTGCAACAAAACGCGACAACTGCTCAGTATCTCCAGCGAGATACTCAAGGCCCTCAATAGCAATGCCGGTGGCTGTTTCGGGGGTCATATGAAACTCTCTTTGATGGGATGAACACAAGCGCGTATGTTTGTCTTTCGTCAACCTTATTTATTTAACATATATGTTCAATATATTCATGGCTGGAAAATTGGCGTTCTGCGCTTGGGACAACACATATGGCAAAAACTGTTCTCATTGTCGAAGACAATGAACTCAATATGAAGCTCTTCAACGATCTGCTTGAAGCCAAGGGCTACAACATTGTCCAGACATCTAATGGCATGGAGGCATTGGACTTAGCGAGAAATCACAAGCCGGATCTTATCCTGATGGACATTCAGCTGCCGGAAGTGTCCGGTTTGGAGGTGACCAAATGGATCAAGGAAGACGAGACGATTTCCCATATTCCGGTTATCGCCGTTACCGCCTTTGCGATGAAGGGTGATGAGGAACGAATCCGACAGGGTGGTTGCGAGGCTTATATTTCCAAGCCTATTTCGGTCGCTTCTTTCCTGCAGACTGTTCAAAGCCATCTTGGCGATGCCTGATTTCGCACGCGGGAGACTATCGTGACAGCACGTGTTCTGGTCGTTGATGATGTGGCAACCAACATCCGGCTTCTCGAAGCCCGGTTGATGGCTGAATATTTTCAGGTTCTGACGGCTGCAAACGGAAAAGATGCCTTGCAAATCTGTCGGTCCGGTCAGGCAGATGTTGTGCTTTTGGATGTAATGATGCCGGAGATGGACGGTTTTGAGGTCTGCAGACAATTGAAGTCTGACCCGGCAACCATGCATATCCCGGTTGTTATGGTGACTGCACTGGATTCTCAGGAAGACAAGCTTCAAGGCCTTGAAGCTGGTGCTGATGATTTTCTGACAAAGCCCGTCGATGATTTCTCGCTGGTCACGCGGGTCAAAAGCCTTGCAAGGTTGAAAATGACCACGGATGACTTGAGGCTCAGGGCGCAAAATGGCGATGAACTCGCTATTGAAAACTTTACAAGCATGGAGAAGCTTAAGAGCGCCGCTTCGTCGGGCAGGATTGGAATTGTTGACGATGTAATGGCAAGTAATTCCGATACAATCCGCTTTCTCTCGCAGATCAATGATGTGGAATTGATATCAAACCCGCACGATGCGTTGATAAAAATTGCCAGTGATCAGTACGATCTCATCCTCATGTCAATGTATCTCGACGGGGCTGACAGTTTGCGGATGTGTTCGCATCTGCGGACGATCGAGAATACCAGAAATATTCCGATCATTGGTATTGCAAATTCAGGCGGCGAGGAGACTCTAAGCCGGGCATTGGAAATCGGATTAAACGACTTCGTCCATCGTCCAATAGACCTCGCAGAACTTGCCGCACGGATCAGGACCCAGCTCATCCGCAAACGTTACAACGACTGCTTGCGTAGTTCGGTTCAACAAACAATCGAGATGGCTGTAAAAGATGCGCTCACTGGACTGCACAATCGTCGCTATTTCGAAACGCAGTTTCAAATTCTGTTCGACAAGGCTCATGCTACGAACAAGCCGTTATCTGTGGTTATGTGCGATATTGACCACTTTAAATCAGTCAATGACACATTTGGCCATGACGTAGGTGACAACGTCATCCGGGATTGTGCCGAACGGATCAACAATTCAGTACGGAAAAATGATCTTGTCTGCAGGTTTGGTGGTGAGGAATTTGTGATCTTGATGCCGGAAACTTCTGAAAGGATGGCCGCCCTTGTTTCAGAAAGAATTCGTGAAACCATCAGTCTTGAGCCCGTGTCTGCAAATTCTGCAGATGAAGAGGGCGTTTCCATAACGATGAGTTTCGGTGTTTCGACAATTGAGTTTGGGTCAGAAGACAGCAAAGAGAAGCTGTTAAGACGGGCTGATCTCGCTTTGTACAATGCCAAACGGGGCGGTCGGAATCGCGTAGCCTCTTTAGCTGCGTGACGTAATAGCCGTTGTATTGTTAACCGTAAGGATTAAAGATGAATCCTAACCATCTTTAAACGTGATTTCCGAAATGGTTACCAAAACGTTGATTTTCACAGACAATTGAGTCAATTAATAAGCGTGCTCTTTTGACCATTTTGGTCTTGCCCTACGGAGTGCTCAGGTCCGCCGCATCTCCTGGGTCCGTGGGGTCGTCGGTCGGTATTCGGATCTATTGGCCTCCTCGTACCAAAATCCGCCATACCGGCCGACCCCAGTTCCTTCAGATTTGATTGTATTGCGGGAAGTGTTTTCAGTCGTGTGCGGCTGTTTGGACCGCAATATCATGATTGTAATCGGGCGCCGAAGCCAAAGGCCGGTTCAGATCCAATTATTTCCTTGAATTATCCCGGTTGCCCGTATATCAGGGCGGCGATTAAATCCGTTGTGATTACGGCAACCTATCGGGAATTATTAGTATGGCAAAAGAGAAGTTTGAGCGGACGAAGCCGCACTGTAACATTGGCACGATTGGTCACGTTGACCATGGCAAGACGACGTTGACGGCTGCGATCACGAAGTATTTTGGCGAGTTCAAGGCGTATGACCAGATTGACGGTGCGCCCGAGGAGAAGGCGCGCGGGATCACGATTTCGACGGCGCATGTTGAGTACGAGACTGAGAACCGCCACTACGCGCATGTGGACTGCCCTGGCCATGCTGACTATGTGAAGAACATGATCACGGGTGCGGCACAGATGGACGGTGCCATTCTGGTATGTTCTGCAGCCGACGGCCCGATGCCGCAGACGCGCGAGCACATTTTGCTGGCCCGCCAGGTTGGTGTTCCTGCGATTGTTGTGTTTTTGAACAAGGTTGACCAGGTTGACGACGAGGAGTTGCTGGAGCTTGTCGACATGGAAGTGCGCGAGCTTTTGAGTTCCTACGAGTTTCCCGGTGACGACATTCCGATCATCAAGGGTTCAGCGCTGGCTGCTCTGGAAGGGCGTGATCCCGAGATTGGCGAGAACGCGGTACGCGAGCTGATGGCGCAGGTGGATAGCTACATTCCGCAGCCTGAGCGTCCGATTGACCAGCCGTTTTTGCTGCCGATCGAGGATGTGTTCTCGATTTCGGGCCGTGGTACGGTTGTGACGGGCCGGGTTGAGCGCGGCATTGTCAAGGTTGGCGACGAGATCGAGATTGTCGGCATCAAGGACACGCAGAAGACGACCTGTACAGGCGTCGAGATGTTCCGCAAGCTGCTGGACAGTGGCGAGGCCGGCGACAACATCGGCTGCCTGATCCGCGGCATTGACCGCGACCAGGTTGAGCGTGGCCAGGTTCTGGCCAAGCCCGGTTCGGTGACGCCGCACACCAAGTTCAAGGCGGAGGCCTATATCCTGACCAAGGACGAGGGTGGCCGTCACACGCCGTTCTTCACCAATTACCGTCCGCAGTTTTATTTCCGCACCACCGACGTGACCGGCGTGTGCCAGCTGCCCGCCGGAACCGAGATGGTGATGCCGGGCGACAATGTGGAGATGGAAGTCGAGCTGATCGTGCCGATCGCCATGGAAGAGCGCCTGCGCTTTGCCATCCGCGAAGGCGGAAGAACCGTCGGTGCCGGCATCGTATCCAGCATCATCGAGTAATCTCCGGAATGCGTGATTGTCGAAAAGGGCGGCCCATTGGCCGCCCTTTTTGTCATGAAAAACAAATGCGGTTTTAATGTTTGAACTTGCCAAGACATTCTGGAATGCCGTCGAGCGGCTGGTCTATGACGGCGGATTGGCGAATGCCGGCAACATAGCGCTTTCGCTGCTTCTTTCCGTTTTCCCCTTCATGATGCTGATCGCGGTATTTGCCGATATCTGGGGCGATCCCAAACTCCTGGAAGAAGTGTTGGAACTGACCTTCAGCCATTGGCCGGCAGGAACGGCCGCACCGATCGCCGAGCAGATCAAGGTTGTCCTTTCCAAAAGCGGGGCCGAGCTGTTTTCGTTCTCGACGGCCATCGCGCTGGTGCTTGCAACCAACGGGGTGGAAAGCGCGCGGGACGGGCTGAACCGCGCATACCGTTTCAAGGAAAGCCGGGGTTTCATTTGGCGGCGGCTGCAGGGTGCGGTTTTCGTGCTGGTTGGTGTCCTCGGCCTTATCACGACCGCGTTTATTCTGGTCGGAACTCCCATCGTGTGGAACTTCCTAATTACCCGTTTTGAGCCGTTGCAGCAGTTCGCGTTTATCGTCGGAATTGCCCAATACGGAATTGCGTTTGCAATTCTCGCATGTACGCTGTTTGGGTTTCATTATTTCCTGCCGGATGGGCGGCACCGGTTCGGCGAACTGGTTTGGGGTATCCTGATCACCATTCTGGGTGTCGTGATCGGGTCACAATTGTTTGCCTATTACCTGCAGACGTTTGCCGACTACCAGGCACTTTATGCCGGGCTTGCCGGGGTCATGGTGGCGATCATCTACCTGTACTGCCTTTCCGTCCTCATCCTGTTTGGCGCCGAGTTCAATGCCTCATTGTTGGAGTGGCGAAAAAGCCGCAAAGGCTGAACGGCCGATGAACGCAGCCCTCAGAGGCGGTTCATTGGATTGCGCCTATTGTTCAATCGTCAATCGGGCACGTTTGCAAAAAGGGGCAAACGGAGACGAAAATGTTCAACACAGCCGCAAAGAACAAGAAACTTCTCAGCGCATTCCTCGCCATCGTTATCCTGACCGGCGTCCAATCAGCAGCCAAGGCAGAAGGCTATCTTGCCAACTATGATGCCTATGTGACTTCCGTTGAGCCCTGGGATCACCTGAATGTAAGGAAATGGCCTGCCTATTACTCCCAGAAAGTCGATGAAATTCCCCATGACGGCCAGTTTGTATGGGTGCAGCGCTGCATCATTCAACCACACGGCTCTTCTTCGGACTGGTGCAAGGTCAGCTATGACGGCCAGTGGGGATGGGTCAACAAGCGCTTCCTGGCTGTCCATTACTGACACAGGGCCGATCCATGCAATTGAGCTGGCGCCTGATCCCACTGGATTCGGCGCCGGGTCAATTTGTGCTTGAAAATACTGGCCAACAGACATACTAAAGCGCATCTTTTCCGCATGGCCGGATACAGGGGTATAGCTCAGTTGGTAGAGCGACGGTCTCCAAAACCGTAGGTCGCGGGTTC
>JASJDO010000168.1 GCA_030065115.1 Rhizobiaceae bacterium
TCGCTTTACAGAAAGCTCAAGTACTTTCTTGGGTTCGCCCTGGCACAAATGACTTTTCAGCGTTTGATGCAGTTGACACCGTTTCTCTTCCTGAAGAACTGCGACAGCTTTGGTCAAGCTTCAATGGCATGTCTGTCCCGGAAGGTACGCTCTTGCAATACACTTGGTTGGACGGAACATTTAGCTATCTAGGCGTCGAGGAAGCCGCGCGTGATTTTGACTCGTCGACCGAGCTTTGGGAGCAAGATCAAGACTTTGAAGACTATTGGCCCAAGGCTTTTGTTCCAATAGGAACGCCCGGTGACGGATCGCGGTTGTTGGTAAATTGCTTAGCCGGCTCACCGACGTATGGCTCGGTCTACGAGCTATTTCACGGAATAGGGGTCTCGCGCATGTCAGCTTCATTGTCACAATATTTTATGACGCTAAATGCCTGCAAAGCGAATGGCGCAGTCACAGTTACGGACGATGGAAAAGTGTCTATCGATTTTGACGCCTTCCAGAAAATTGGACGACGGATGAACCCAGGGTGTGACCACTTCGAGTAGTATCTCTGCTGGATTTTAACGACAGCTAAGTCCGCTCGCCGGACATTCACTCACAACACCCCTAAGGATACAATCTCACCGTTTGCCATGCATCCTCCAATGTCTCCCGATCAAATCGTATCCGGTCATGTAACCGGAATTTGCCATCGCTCCAGAACTCGATGGATAGCGGTTTGATCCTGAAACCAGACCAATAATCCGGCCGCTCGATGGTTCCAGTGCCAAACTTCGCGGTATATTTCGCCACTGCCTTTTCCAGTGCAAACCGGCTTTCAAGCGGGCGGGATTGTTTGGAGGCATGGGCACCGATGCGCGAGCCGCGCGGCCGCGAGTAAAAATAGTCATCCGCTTCTTCTGCGCTGACGACTTCAACTTCTCCACGCAGGCGAACCTGTTTGCGAAGCGTTTTCCAGTGAAACACGCAAGAAGCCTTGGCATTGGCTAAAAGTTCTTCGCCTTTCTGGCTCTCGAAGTTTGTAAAAAAACAAAAGCCGCGATCATCATATCGCCGCATTAGCACCATACGCACGTTCGGCAAGCCGTCGCTGTCGACAGTGGCAAGCGCCATTGCCGATGGATCGTTTACCTCTGACTTCTCAGCCTGACTTAACCAATCGTTAAACATTTCAATCGGATTTTCTTCCGCTTGGTCACCCTTTTTTAACCCTGATGCCGGATCATTCATCGTTGACTACCTTTGTATTGAGTGGGTTTATGTACCGAGTGCCTTCTAAAATGACATCAAACATCAAACCATTAGCGTTTGAATCTCATATTTGTCAGCGAGCAAGAACTGTCAACCGGAAGGTCAGGACTTCGCTCATGATCGCTGCATGTGTCGCACTCGCATCGTGTTCAGTTTCAAACGGCATCAGTGCTGTTGATACCCAGGATGAAATCGTTACTTCATCTGTGGTTAAACCGGTTGCACCGGAAGGGGTTGCTTCGACCGACGCTGAACTGATCAAAACCGTTGTCGCAGATTCAGAAACAACCAACACGCTTGCATGGCAAAATCCCGACACGGGCAACAAGGGCACCATTACCGCCATTGACAATTTCATTGGCAGCCATGGTCAGCAGTGCAAGAAATTCCAGACAACTGTCGACACATTCATGGGCATTTCACTCTATAATGGTGAGACATGTGAACTGCGCAAAGGCTTTTGGGTTCTGTCCTGGTTTCTTAAAGAAGATGGCTAACGCAACCCAGACCCTTTAAATCCTGCAGTAGAACCCTCATATTCACGTTAAAGAATGTCCATCCCGGCCAAAGATGCCGGGGTTTTTGTGTATACAGGTGAAACATGGCCAATCCCTATTCAGTGCTTGGGGTGCCTAAAGGCGCAGATGAGAAAGCGATCAAATCCGCTTTCCGGAAACTTGCGAAAAAATTTCATCCTGATCAGAATCCCGATAACCGTTCAGCGCAGGCAAAATTTGCCGAGGTCAACCAGGCCTATGAAATTTTGGGCGACAAGGAAAAACGTGCGCAATTTGACCGTGGAGAGATAGACGACAACGGCCAGCCCAAGTTTGCCGGGTTTGCAGGCGGCGATCCTTTCGGTGGCGCACGACCCGGCGGCGCAGGTGGCGGCGATCCTTTCGGTGGCGGAGGTTTTGGCGGCGCGGAAGACATTCTGAACGAGATGTTCGGTTCAGCCTTCGGTGGCAGCAGATCAGCAGCTGGTGGAAATCCGTTTGGAAACATGGGTGGCATGGGAGGTCAAAGATCTCGTACAAAGCCCCCTTCGCTGGACATTGAGATTAAAGCAAGCGTTACGATTGACGACCTGATGCGTGGCAAAGCCAAGGTCAAAATGCCGGATGGAAAGCAAATATCCGTCTCGATCCCGGCTGAAGCAGAAAATCGTCAGGTCATCCGACTGAAAGGGAAAGGCAAGTCTGCACCGGGCCGCCATCCGGGAGATGCCTTGATTACCCTTCTAATTCGAACTGACACGACGTTTGAACGGTTTGGTGCAGATTTGCGTTGCACTGCAGAAGTGCCACTTGAAACCGCCGTCTTGGGTGGAAAGATCCCGGTAAAGACGGTGGATGGCAAACTTTCGCTGAATATTCCCGAAGGGACCAGTTCAGGAAAAGTCTTTCGGCTTAAAAACAAGGGGTTGCCCAAAAAGGCTGGCGGTTATGGCGACCTGCTGGTGGTTGCCTCCCTGCAGCTTCCTGAAGAAAAGCTGGCTGATTTGAAAAAGTTTTTCAGCACATAAGTTTCGAAGTCAGAACTTAAGTAACACGCTGTAACAATTCGCGACGATAAATCATGTGCCTTTGGCATGGTTTTGGCTTAGAAGATTTTCGTGAAACAAATTTGGGCATCTGATATTGTTTCGCTTGGGGAAATACAAACCTGCTGACATTCAACAAGCAGGAGTCATCGGAGAAAATTTATGGCTGATACCAGTGGGCTGATGGTTGGCAAACGCGGATTGGTGATGGGCGTCGCCAACAAGCGATCAATTGCGTGGGGCATTGCCAAAGCATGCAGTGATGCAGGCGCAGAGCTTGCATTGACCTATCAGGGCGAGGCACTCAAGAAACGTGTTGAACCTTTGGCAGACGAATTGGGAGCTTTCCTTGCGGGAGAGTGCGATGTGACCGATGAGACAACCATCGATCAGGTTTTCGCAAACATAGAAGCCAAATGGGGAAAGATTGATTTTCTTGTCCACGCGATTGCATTTTCCGACAAGGATGAACTGACTGGCCGCTATGTGGACACAACCGCCGACAATTTCCGGAAAACCATGGACATTTCGGTCTACTCATTCACCTCAGTGGCTCAGCGCGCCGAAAAATTGATGACCGATGGCGGCTCCATGGTTACCCTCACCTATTACGGCGCAGAAAAAGTGATGCCCCATTACAATGTCATGGGTGTTGCAAAAGCTGCTCTGGAAGCATCTGTGAAATATCTGGCTGTTGATCTTGGCAACAAGCAAATCCGCGTCAATGCAGTATCTGCTGGCCCGATCAAAACACTTGCAGCATCAGGCATTGGTGATTTCCGCTACATTCTGAAATGGAATGAATACAATTCACCGCTTAAACGTACTGTATCGATCGAAGAGGTTGGCGATTCAACCCTGTATCTTCTTTCTGATCTTTCCAGGGGTGTCACCGGTGAAGTTCATCATGTGGATTCAGGGTATCATACCGTCGGCATGAAGGCGGTTGATGCGCCTGACATATCGGTTGTGAAGGACTAACGTTTCTACATGTCCGGACCTTTGATGTATTATGTCCGGCACGGGCAGACAGACTGGAATGCCGAGCTTCGCTTTCAGGGCCAGATGGATATTCCATTGAACGACACCGGCCGCGACCAAGCGCGTGGAAACGGACGTAAGCTTAAAGACGCAATTGGAATGGCCGAAGGGTTCACCTTTGTTTCCAGTCCACTTGTTCGCTCTCGCGAGACCATGGAACTCATCCGAAAAGAAATGGGACTTGAGCCAGGAGACTATTCAACGGATCAAAAACTGATCGAAGTCAGCTATGGCATTCTTGAAGGAACAACACAGGCTGAGTTCAAGGCGCAGGACCGGGAACTATACTACTATCGCAAAGCCAACCATTGGACGTTCAGACCCGAAAACGGGGAAAGTCATGCTGATGTTTTGGTGCGGCTGAAAGAATGGCACGCGGCGCTCAATCCCGACGCGAAATATGTTGTCACTGCACATGGTGCGGTAGGCAGGGTCATTCGGCACATGCTGGCTGGAATTCCGCCCGAAGAAGCGTGCAAGTTTGCATTTCCGCAAGACAAGGTATTTCGCTTCAAGAATGGCTCTGAAGAACTTATCTGACGCATCACCAATCTCTTTGCATTGCGCTTTAGATGCTCTAGAACACACCTAGAAATTCTTGGGGAGCGACATGTCTTTCAATTCATTTGGACACCTGTTCAGGGTCATGACTTGGGGCGAAAGCCACGGCCCTGCGCTGGGATGCGTTATTGATGGGTGCCCACCTGGCATTGAATTTACAATTGCAGAAATCCAGGCCTATCTCGACAAGCGAAAGCCCGGACAATCCAAGTTTACAACACAAAGGCGCGAACCGGATGCGGTGGAAATCCTGTCTGGTGTTCTTGCGAGCGAGGCAAACAGTGAAGCTCTTGTGACGACTGGCACGCCCATCTCCATGATGATCCGCAATACAGATCAACGTTCCAAGGACTATGGCGACATCAAAGACCGATATCGTCCTGGCCATGCAGACTATACCTATGACCTGAAGTATGGCATTCGCGACTATCGCGGCGGCGGACGCTCATCTGCACGGGAAACTGCTGCCCGGGTTGCAGCAGGCGGACTTGCACGAAAAGTGATTCCGGATGTCGTTATCCGCGCTGCCATGGTGCAAATGGGTGAGAAGACAATCAATCGCGAGAATTGGGATTGGGCGCAAGTAAACGAAAACCCATTCTTCTGTCCCGATGCTTCCGTAATCGACGAATGGGCTGATTATCTTGATGGCATTCGCAAAGACGGTTCATCTGTTGGAGCAGTGATTGAAGTTGTGGCCGAGAATGTTCCCGCCGGTCTGGGCGCGCCGATCTATGCGAAGCTGGATCAGGAAATCACATCCTACCTGATGTCGATCAATGCGGTGAAAGGCGTTGAGATTGGCAATGGTTTCGAAGCAGCCCGGATTACTGGTGTTGAGAATGCCGATGAGATGCGGATGGGAAATGACGGCAATGTTCAGTTCCTCTCTAACAATGCAGGCGGTATTCTGGGCGGGATATCCACCGGCCAGGATGTTGTTGCCAGATTTGCCGTTAAACCAACGTCTTCGATGCTGACACCAAGAAAAGGCGTTACGGCAAAAGGTGAGGAAGTCGATGTCGTCACAAAAGGAAGACATGACCCCTGCGTTGGCATTCGAGCAGTACCGATCGGAGAAGCCATGGTGGCTTGCGCAATCGCTGACCACTACCTGATGCACCGCGGTCAGACAGGAAGAGTTTGAGTTCATGAGTTACAACCAACAAAAAATTGTTGAAGCGATCCGTGCCTTCGAAGCGGGCGAGATTGTTGTGGTCATGGATGATGATGACCGTGAAAACGAAGGCGACCTGATTGTTTCTGCGGTCCACTGCACTGCCGAAAAAATGGCATTCATCATTCGCCACACATCCGGCATTGTGTGCGCGCCGATGACCAGTAAGGAAGCCGACAGGCTTAACCTCAACCCGATGGTTGCCAATAATGATGATCCGCATGCCACTGCCTTCACGGTCTCCGTAGACTACAAACACGGCACAACGACTGGCATCTCAGCCGATGACAGAACATCAACGGTACGCGGATTGGCCAATCCAAACGCAGGTGCGAAGGATTTTTCCCGCCCAGGCCACATTTTCCCATTGGTCGCCAAGGAAGGCGGCGTTCTGATGCGCTCAGGCCATACCGAAGCAGCTGTCGATCTTTGCAAACTCTCTGGCCTTCCCGAAGTGGGTGTGATCTCAGAACTTGTGAATGATGATGGAACCGTCATGCGAGGCCCACAAGTCTTGGCATTCGCTGAAGCCAACAATCTCAAGACCGTTTCGGTCGCCGATCTGATTGCCTATCGCCAACGGCAGGAAAGCCTGATCGACCGCATTGACACGGCGGACATTTCAACGTCTGCAGGGCCAGCAACAGCATATATTTATAAGACTACCTGGGATCCGATGAACCATCTGGCCGTCGTGTTTGGCGACATTCGTGACGGGCAGGATGTACCCGTGCGACTGCATATTGAGTCGGTGATCGACGATGCGTTTGGCAGAT
Organism: Rhizobiaceae bacterium; assembly: GCA_030065115.1. Classification (GTDB taxonomy): domain Bacteria; phylum Pseudomonadota; class Alphaproteobacteria; order Rhizobiales; family Rhizobiaceae; genus JAALLB01. The sequence goes on from JASJDO010000168.1 coordinate 6,353, forward strand.
CATCGCAACTTGGAGACATGCTGAACACCATGGCTGAGAATGATCGCGGTGT
>JASJDO010000030.1 GCA_030065115.1 Rhizobiaceae bacterium
GCATCCGTAGTGAAGTGTCAGCGTTTGCCGAAGATGCTGCTGCCTACGCGGACGTGAGATGCGCCAAACTCAGTAGCGGTTAAATAGTCGGCTGACATGCCCATCGAGAGCTTTGTAAGACCCGATTCTCTCGCCAGTTTGCGGAGAAGTGCAAAATGCGGTCCGGGATTTTCATGGAATGGCGGGATGCACATCAAACCTTCGATGGATAAGCCAAGCTCATCCTGACACCATCGGACAAAATCAGTGGCCGTTTCGGGCAACACGCCCGCTTTTTGTGGTTCCGATCCGGTGTTTACTTGCACAAAAAGCTTCAATTGTTTCTCTTGCGATTTCATTTCGCGGGCAATTGCCTTTGCGATTTTTTCCCGATCAACGGTTTGTATGCAGTCAAACAAGGCGACGGCATCTGCAGTTTTGTTACTTTGCAGAGGCCCGATCAGGTGAAGCTCGATTTCCGCTGTTTTGGCTTTCAATTCTGGCCATTTTGCTTGCGCTTCCTGAACGCGGTTTTCACCGAATACGCGCGCACCGGCATCTATGACGGGTTGTATCGTATTGGCATCAAATGTTTTTGAAACCACGATCAACTGAGGTGTTTCCTGTTCATGCTTTTTGGCATGGGCGTCGAGTTCCGTGACAATATCGCGATAATTTTCTGCTGCAGACATGGTTTCAGGCATTTGAAAAGGTTGTTTCGGTTGACCGTTCCGGCATTTTCTGCTGAAGGTCCTGCATTCGAATAACCGCAATTCTTCAAGCATTCAAACAGAAACATCATCATGACAACAGACCGTTACAATCCGCGTGAAGCCGAACCCAGATGGCAAAAGGTTTGGAATGACAAGGACCTCTATGCGTCTGACACAGATCCGAGCAATCCAAAGCCAAGCTATTATGTGCTTGAGATGTTTCCCTATCCCTCCGGCCGCATCCATATGGGGCATGTTCGAAACTACACAATGGGTGATGTGGTAGCCCGATACAAGCGTGCGAAGGGCTTTGAAGTTCTGCACCCGATGGGTTGGGATGCATTTGGTATGCCAGCCGAAAACGCGGCGATGAAAAACAAGACACACCCCAAAAGCTGGACATACGAAAACATTGCGACGATGCGGGACCAGCTTAAAAGTATGGGGTTGTCCATCGATTGGTCACGCGAGTTTGCAACATGCGATGTTGAATATTATGGCCAACAGCAGAAAATGTTTCTGGATTTTCTAAAACATGATCTGGTTTATCGTAAGAATGCCAAGGTCAACTGGGATCCTGTTGACATGACCGTGCTTGCAAATGAGCAGGTGATTGACGGTAAAGGATGGCGATCAGGCGCGGAAGTTGAACAACGCGAACTGACCCAATGGTTTTTCAAGATTACGGACTTTGCGGATGAATTGCTGCAGGCGATCGATACACTGGATGAGTGGCCTGACAAGGTTAAACTGATGCAGTCTAACTGGATCGGGCGATCTCGTGGTGCGAAAATCAGCTTTCCGTTCGTTAATGGCGAAGGTGTCAGCGACGAAAAACTGGTTTGTTTCTCAACACGTCCGGATACGCTTTACGGCGCGAGCTTTATGGCGATTGCCGCTGAACATCCTATTTCGCTGGAACTCGCCAAGAGCAATCCTGATTTGGATGCCTTTATCAAGGAATGCCGTAAAATCGGAACTTCCGCCGCCGATATTGAGACTGCGGAAAAGCAAGGTTTCGATTTGGGTCTCACGGTTACCCATCCATTCATTGAAGGCAAAGAACTGCCGGTATATGCAGCGAATTTTGTGTTGATGGATTACGGCACTGGCGCTGTTTTCGGTTGTCCCGCTCATGATCAGCGCGACCTTGATTTTGCGCGCAAGTACAATCTTGAGGTTACCTCTGTCGTTGCGATGCCTGACCAGCCGAACACGCCTGTCGAGGTTGCCGATATCGCCTATGTCGATGACGGAATTCTCGTCAATTCCGGTCCGATGAGTGGCAAGCGAAAAGACGATGCGATTAATACTGCGATCGATGTTTTGGCAGAGCGCGGCCTGGCCGAGGAAGAGATCAATTTCCGCCTTCGTGACTGGGGTTTGTCCCGTCAGCGCTATTGGGGTTGCCCGATCCCTGTTGTTCATTGTGATGATTGTGGTGTTGTGCCTGAAAAGGAAGAAAACCTTCCTGTACAATTGCCCGATGATGTCACGTTTGATGTCCCGGGCAATCCGCTGGATCGTCATCCAACTTGGCGGGATGTTCCATGTCCAGCTTGTGGCAAGCCCGCCAAGCGTGAAACCGATACGATGGATACCTTTGTTGATTCGTCCTGGTATTTTGCGCGTTTTGTAACGCCGGAAGCGGAGCAGCCAACGGTCCCTGAAGCCGCCAATAAATGGCTGCCGGTTGATCAGTATATTGGTGGTATCGAGCATGCGATTCTCCACCTGCTTTATTCACGGTTCTTCGCGCGTGCCATGTCCATCGGCGGGCATATGGATATCAAAGAACCGTTCAAAGGGCTTTTCACGCAGGGCATGGTAGTCCACGAAACCTACGGGTCGCAAGCCATGGGCTGGTTTCAGCCATCTGAACTGGATATTCGGGAAGTGGATGGCAAACGGGTTGCAAAGCGTACCGACAATGGCGAGGAAGTGCCGATTGGCGGCATTGAGAAAATGTCCAAGTCAAAGCGCAACACGGTGGATCCCGATGAAATTATTGCAACGTATGGTGCCGATACCGCACGCTGGTTCATGCTTTCAGATTCTCCTCCGGATCGTGATGTGGAATGGACCGATGCGGGCGCGGAAGGCGCACATCGTTTTGTTCAGAGAATTTGGCGTCTGGTAGTAACATGGGCAGATGTTTTGTCGGGTGTTGCAGTACCGGATGCGAACAATGGAAATGAAATCCGCAAAGCGACACACAAAACACTCAAGGCCATTGGTGAAGACATCGAGCGCCTAGGTTTTAACCGAGCCATTGCGCGTATCTATGAATTTGTGAATGTTCTTTCCTCAGTTAAGCCTGATCAGGCCAATGATGACCAAAAATCTGCGGTGAAAGAGGGCTTAAATGTTTTGGTCCAAAGTATTGCCCCGATGATGCCACATCTTGCTGAACAATGTTGGGAAACCATGGGTGGTTCCGGATTGGTGGCCGAGCAATCCTGGCCTGAATACAGTCCGGACCTCGCAAAGGACGATGTGATCATGATGCCAATCCAGATCAATGGCAAAAAGCGTGCTGATCTGGAAGTTTCGCCGGACGCAAGTTCAGATGAAATAGAGGCTGCAACTTTGAAACTGGATGTGGTATTGAAACATCTGGAGGGTAAAACACCCAAAAAGATTATTGTGGTGCCAAAGAGAATTGTGAATGTTGTTGTCTGATTTACATCAAAGATTTTTGGATCTTTCCCGCAAATCATTGTGTGTGATTTTTGCATTTTTTCTGGCGTCTTGTCAGTTTCAGCCATTGCATGGCAGCAACACAAATTCTGTAACCTCCGGTGGCCTTGCCTCTGTAGGTGTTTCGCAGGTTGATTCCCGTGTAGCCCAACAAGTGCGCAATCACCTTCTCTTTTTGCTGAATGGGGGTGGTCCTGCTGTTGAAAAGACTCACGAGGCACGCATTCGTGTTACGTGGAACAACAAGCTTTTGGCATCCATCCCGACAGTTCGCGACTCATCTGCAGGTACGGTGACAGTTACCGTGAGCTATGATCTCGTAGAGAATGCGACCGGTGATATTGTGAAGAGCGGCCAACGTCAAGCGATTGCATCATATGACCGAACCGGACAAGTTTTTGCCAACAATCGAGCTGAGCGGGACGCGGAGAATCGCGCTGCAAGAGAAGCCGCTGAAGCGATCCGGTTGGCAATTGCTTCTGACCTAAATAACGCTGGATCCTAATGGCTGCGCTTACCAAAGCGCGTGATATTTCGGCTTATCTCGCCAAACCGCATTTCAATCAGAAAGTCATCTTGTTATACGGTCCAGACCAGGGATTGGTGACCGAGCGCGCTGATTTTATTGCACGTCAGTCTGGTGTCGATCTTTCCGATCCCTTTTGTCTTATTCGCCTGGACGCTGATGACGCAGCTGCTGATGCTGCGCGATTGGCGGACGAAGCCCACACCATCGGGATGTTTGGCGGTTCGAGGTTGATCAGGGTGTCCGGCACTACCCGCCGTGATCTGGGCAAGTCCATTAAGCCACTTCTCCAAACGCCACCAGAAGATGCAATTGTGTTGATTGAAGGCGGAGATCTGAAAAGAAATTCAGGGTTGCTCAATCAGCTTTCAAAGAGCCCGAATGCTTTGTGTATTGCATGCTATCAGGATTTGGGTGCGGCACTGGAACAGCTGATTGATGAAGAAATTTCAGGGAAAGGTCTAAAAATTGACCGTGACACCCGAAGCTATGTGAAATCGCTGCTTGGCGAAAACAGAATGGTCTCTCGTGGTGAACTTTCCAAACTCGCTTTGTATTGCGAAGGTCGTGATTCAGTCACAATGGAGGATGTTCGAAGTATTATGGGAGATGCGTCAAAACTGGTGATGGATGATCTCATTGACGCGGTCAGCGTCGGCAATCCCACTCGGTTACAAGAAGTTCTTCCCAAGGCGATTGAAGCAGGAAATTCTGCAGATATGATCACCTGGGCAGTGATGCGGCATTTCCAGTTTCTGCATTTGGCTAGAAGCAAGGTTGAGCAAAAGCGGCAAACTGCATCTACCGTTATTGACGGTGCCCGCCCGCCAATTCATTTTTCCAGAAAAGATGCAGTAAAACGTGCCCTCAACATCTGGCCAATGGACCGGATCGGTCGAGCCCTGACCCGCCTTGACGCGACTTTTTTTGAATGTCGGCAAAAGGCAGATGCCGCACCTTCGCTCACCGGGACAACATTGCTCGCACTTTGTCTGGAGGCCCAGGTTCTGGGCCGCAGACGGTAAGTCTCACTAGAATTAAACGAAAAGTGATCGACCAGACTGGATTCTGGTTTTGACCTATTGCCTTCGCGCGTTAAGCTTGACGGAAGAAATGGGAGAAGAAAGATGTTTGAACGTCTAGGCGCTTTTCTGGCCGTTGTTTCAATGGCCATGTTTGCGCAACCGGCATTTGCCAATACTTCAGCGAAACTTATCGAGATCAAAGGCGAAGTGATTGACACTTGGTGCTATTTCTCGGGAGTAATGGGTGGTGAAGATGCGGTGATTGGCTCTGCGCATCACACTTGTGCGCTTTGGTGTGCTGCTGGTGGTATTCCTGTCGGTGTTCTCACTGAAGAGGGCGAGGTATTTATGGTCCTAAAATATCAGGGTGAAGATGTGTTGGAGAAAACCGATACCCTAATGGAAGTTCAGTCAGACATTATCACTGCAAAGGGTATGCACTACGTTCGGGATGGCGTGAACTACATTGTTGTCGAGAACGTTATTGCTAATGATGGCATTCAGGTGCTGAACCATGAAGACTATGGATCTGTTCCGCCAAACTCCTTTCCCAAGAACTATCAGTGAGGTGAAGACATGAGAATTCTGAAATCACTATTGGTCACCTCATTTATGCTGGGCATGAGCAATGCCAGCCTTGCAGAAGAAGATTGGGAAGGTCCATTTTCTGATGGAAGTACGGCAAAGACATTTGGCTTCCAGGAGGAGGAAAAAGCCCTGTTCACCGGCAAGGTCGTGGATGTGATGTGCGAACTCAGCGGAAATTGTGCTGATAATTGTGGTAATGGAAATCGACTGATTGGTATTGTTCGCGAAGCTGACAACAAGCTTATTTTGCCGATCAAGAATTCTCAATTTTCATTCAATGGACCGATGGAAGATCTTCTTCCTTATTGTGGGATGCGCGTAGATGTCGATGGCATTCTTGTTGGCGATGCTGAGGTCTATGGATCCAAATTTTATATGGTCCAAAAGATTCGGGAATCGGGTGCGGCAGAATTCAGCAAAGCGAATCTGTGGACGAAAGCCTGGGCTAAACGCAACGAGGAAGCCGCAAAGAAAAAGGGCCCCTGGTTCCGAAAGGACCCGCGCGTTTTGAAGCAGATCGAAGCGACCGGCTACTTTGGGTTGGGTCATGATGCGGATAAAAACTACGCAGCAGAAAACCAATAGGACACTACGCTCATGAACAATCGTTTCCGTAGTCTGGTGGCTGCTATGGTAGCTTTGTCCTTCACTAGCGGGTTAGTGGATTTGAGCATAGCCCATGACGGTGTAGTTCATAAAAACCTAAGTGAAGCGCTTAAGCATCAGGAAGAGACAAGTCCAAATACTGCCGGGTTTCCGGAAGTCAAAGGTGGCGACTTTGAGTTGATTAATCAATTTGGTGAAACCCGTACTTCGAAGAGCCCTGATGGACAGTATCAGTTGCTGTTTTTTGGGTATGCGAACTGCAAAGCCATTTGTTCCGTCGCACTACCAAGCATGGCAGCCGCCATTGACATTCTTGATGAGCAGAAAGTCCGTGTTACGCCGCTATTGGTGACTGTTGACCCTGAAAGAGACACTGTAAACAATATGGAAGTACCGCTGAAAGCGCTACATTCACGAATGATCGGATTGACCGGTACTGAGGAAGCCTTGCAGCAAGCATATGATGCCTTCCAGGTGCAAAAGTCACTTGTATATGAGCATCCCGAAGAAGGGCCAATATATGCTCATGGTTCGTTTATTTATCTTCTCGGGCCCAATGGTGAGTTCAAGACCCTTATGCCGCCAATCCTGGCTCCTGAACGAATCGCTGAACTCACATTAGAGTATATTTCGGGCAAAAAATCGTGATTTTTGGATTAACGGGACGTTAACCTGGCGAGCCTCATTATTTTCGGGTGCTGGTTTTTGATTCGATGAGGTTCGAAATGCATGCCCAAAAGAAAATGACAGACGATGAGTCTCAAGTCGCCCCGATTTCTGAACAGGATGTATTGCAGCAAATTCTATCCGGCCCAAAGGATGCGGTGGCGATTGGTGAAGGATTACCTGAAATGCAACGCGCACGAGTTGCCCAGTTTTGCTACAATCGGGTTCATATGCGTGAGATGGGTCTCAGACTTGCAGCGTCTTGCAGCCTGATGTCACTCAAGGCCGCTTTTGGGCGCGCTGGTGAAGTGGTTTACAAGCAATCCCGCGATGTTGATCAAACCCTGGGGGAATTGAAAAACTCTCCGGGAAATCAGGCGCCAAAACCGATTACCCTGAAAACAACAATCGCCGGCTAGCTCACACTCAATACGAGTAAGATGAGTTCCTTCCCCCCTAACGGGCCAGTATCGGCTAATATGGCCATTTGGTGGTTATTGTAATCACAATCTGTTGAGCGGCAGACACAAATTTTTATTTCTATTTCAGCATGTTCAGGTGGCATTCATGAACTGACACTTAACTTGAGTGTCTATCAGTTAGTTAAGAATTTCGACGCTCAAGCCACTGCCATATGACGACAGTTCCTGAAAATATTCCCTTCAAGATTAGTACAACGAATCCAGCTTCTCATGTGAAGAAAATGGAACGGGTAGTATTGGGCCAGCTCGGACAGACGCTTGATGGCTGCATCGCCACACATACAGGTGACAGCAAGTATATCAATAGCGAGTCAGGTCTTCGTCATTTGCACGAATTGCGAGCTGTTGTGGACGCAGTTGTAGTCGGCGTCAGTGCGGTCAATGAGGACAATCCGAGCTTGACTGTGAGGCTGTGTGAAGGGAGCAACCCTGTTCGGGTAATCCTGGACCCACGAGGTCGCGTGGATCTTACGTCCAGCCTTTTTCAGGATGGGGGGCCGCAGGTCATCGTGGTGACTTGTGAGGAAACAGACCATCCTGCGGATGGAGAACTGGATCTGATCAAGCTTCCCTGCAAGGACCATTTCATCGATCCGAATGTCATCATCGATGCACTTAATGACCGAGGGTATAAAAAAATTCTTATAGAAGGTGGGAATGTCACGCTTTCACGCTTTATGGATGCAAATGCAATTGATCGCCTGCATCTCATTGTGGCACCCATGATCATGGGAGCAGGGCTGCCCGGGCTTAACCTTTCTCCAATTGAAAAACTCAATCAGGCGTTGCGTCCGGAAGTTACGGTTTACCCGCTTGGCAGCGACATCGTGTTTGAATGTGACTTGAACGCAAACAAGGCTGTACAGCAAAACGCTTAACGGTCTTTCGGTACTGCCAAAAAGTCTTTGTGACCAACCAATACCGAGTTCTCGTTTTCGTCTATCAAAGCGAGCCGTTCGTCTAGCCAAAGATCAAAAACCTGCCTGCTATCGGGTAGAATCTCAATTGCAGCTTCACGCCATCCACTGAGTAATTGTCGCTGAAACTCATTGTGGTCTGCGCCAGCTTTCCAGTCGGATTTGGATTTGCAGACTATGTATCCCGCTGTCTCGAAGAGTTCTATTGCTGTGTCCGCCGCATCAGGACCAAGGGCTGGGCCGAAACCCTTGTCGGTTTGTTGGTGCTTGTTGAACGCAGACAGAATCTCCCGATCAATATCATTGGGCGGATTGCATGACGTGCGGCCGTCATAGGAAAGTGCTGCGTAGAAGGGTATTTCACGAATGGTGACTTCGCGAACGAACTTCTCCAACCAGTCGTGAGAAACAAGATCAAGAAACGCGGACGTGGTAATCAGGTCGGGTGCCGGCTTGAAAATCGCGTCCAGGCGTTGTGACAAGTCACTTTCCGTGAACATGACCCGGTCGCCCTCTGCGTGTTTTCTGGCTTCTGCCAGAAGAGAATCGTCATGGTCGATCAAATGCCAAGTGAGGTCTTGTCCAATGACCGGACGCAAAGCCCTGATGGTTGATCCAGTCCCGCTGCCAATGTCAGCAATAACCAGTTTCCAGTCATTCAGAAAATAGTGCCTGAGTGCAGAAATCACTTCCTCGCTTCGGGCAGCATGATCTACCGGTTCGCGCAATCCCAACCATTCAGATGAAAATCCGCTCATGACCATTGCTCCAGAATTTGCATGAATTTCTTTGCAGATGTTTTCCAGGTTGGAAAGTGTTTTTCAGCCTCAATCGCTCCATGCCGGTATTGCGCCAGCGCTTCATCATTTGTCAGCAAAGTTTGAATCGCTCGTTTCAAGCTGGACACGTCTCCCGGTTCCGCTAGTAATCCGCAGGTAGGAGGAACTGTATCCGGAATAGCGCCGGCGTTTGTTCCGATTACTGGCAATCCATGAACAATCGCTTCAGCATACGCCATTCCATATCCCTCAAAGAGTGATGGTAGCACGAAGATATGTGACTCTTGATAGGCCTGGCTGATCTGATCATCTGAGACGCTACCATGAAACGTAATTCTTTCAGCCAGATCATGATCATCAATTTGCTGCATCGTCTGGCGATACAAGTCAGATTGTTCATCAAGCATGCCATAGCAATCAAGCTTCCAATCCAGATGTTTGAGTTGTGTGAGTGCTTCGATCAGGAAATGGTGCCCTTTGCGCTCAATCAAGGATCCGATGCAAAGGAGGTTGATTGGCCCGGATTGATAGGGGTGCGCAATTTTTCCTCTTTCGACACCTGGAAGTACAGTTTTGATCCGATCCGGGTCATGTTCAAACAGTGAAGTTACTGTTGCAGTGGTTGCAGGGCTGGTCGTTACGATACCTGACACATATTCCAAGCCAGCGCGCTCACTCTCCTCCAGCGATTTTGCCTGAGACTTGGGAAGCCCGTTTTCCAGGCAAAGAGGATGGTGAATGAGTGCGACGACTGGAGATATGGATGCCAGCTTTTTGATGAATTGCGGCATTACACCGCCGGCAAGACCATCAACCACGCTTATGTCGGCTGCAGCAAATCCGTCGATTGCGTCAACGGCTTCAGCGATTGATTGAGTATCCGGAAAGGGAAAATCTCCATTGAGGCTAATCAGATTGTAACGCAGCCCAAGTGTTTCCCACTCTTGCAGAATGCGTTTGTCGTAACGATATCCACCCGTCGGCAAGTTGATATCTCCAGGAATGATGAAATTTACAATCAACTGAGATCAGCGCGTTTTGGGTTTGGGTCTTGTGTCAAAGCTCTGCTTCGTACCAGGCCAGTGCTACATGGCTTTCATGTAGGCTGACCCGAATTGCATGCAATTCATCTGCTTTTCTACCCAAATTTCCGTTTCGCGCAAATTTGGCCAGCTCTTCCCAGATATGACGGGTCAGAAACTCGGTTGTTGTGTTTTCTCCAGCAAATTGAGGCAATTCATCCAGGTTGGCGTAATTGATGGGCTGAAGCACATTTTTTAACGCTTCATGTGCGGCGCCAATATCAATGACGACGTTGTTCTCATCCAGGTTTCTTGACATGAAACAGGCATCCACAACAAAGGTGGCACCATGCATTGCTTGTGCGGGACCAAAAAACTCGCCTTTGAATGAATGGGCGATCATAATGTGATCGCGAACTTGAACTGCGTGCACTGTATTTTCCTTCAATTGGATGTAATTGGTTTAGGGTTGATCCGCCCGAGAATGCGTAACTAGCGGACATAAGGTCGTTTCAGAAGTCAAAACTTCGTCAAGATGTTGGGGCAATTCAGAAAATTGAACTATCGGATTTAACAGTTCTTTCAGGGCTGGGTCTTTGAGGTATTCCATGGCTTCTGACATACGATCTTTATAAGAATGTGTCTTTCTCTTTGAAGGCGCCACATGGCCAACCTGGCTTGATTGAATACGCAGGCGCTGCGAGTGAAACGCTGCTCCCAGTGAAAGGGTAACATCCTTGTCTCCGTACCAACTCATTTCAATGATCTGGCCTTCAAATGCAGCCAAATCGATCGCCAGTTGAAGGCCGTGTTGAGAAGCGCTGGTATTGAAAATGCAGTCAAATTTTTCAGATGAGTTCTTAGCAGCCTCGTTTGAAAGTTTGAAATCCATACCAAGGTTTCTGGCGATCGCTTCTTTTCCTGGATTGATGTCGATCAAGACTGGTTTCGTGCCGGAAATGGCCATTGCTACATACCCTGTCAGCAGGCCGACAATGCCGCCGCCAATGATCGCGATCCGTTCCGCATTTTCACTTTGGGCGTCCCAATTGGCGTTTAATGCTGTTTCGAGATTTGCAGATAAAACAGCGGTCTGAAGATCGGGCAGGTTTTCTGGCAGTACATTTATCCAGTCACTATGGACAATGAACCTTGTTTGATGAGGATGAAGGACAAATACATGATCGCCTGGCTTGGTATTGCGCACCCCAGAACCGGTCAAAATCACTTTTCCTACGCTCGCATAACCATAAGTGACCGGGAATGAAAATTCACCATTTTGATGCGGACAGCGCATTCGACCCCATTCGGATTCCGGCACCTTACCGGAATAGACGATACGTTCCGTGCCCCGGCTTATGCCACTGAACAGGGTTTCAACCAAGACGTCAGTGTCAGAAAGCGCTTTTAAGTCAACAGGTTCTAGAAAAGCCTGCTTTGCCTTAGAATATGTCAGTCGCAATGCTCGACCTGGCGCTCTCACATTTATTTGAGAATCCGACAGAAACTGTTCAGACACAATTCAGCTTGCCTCTTATATACGTGCTGGCAAGACATTTCGGCTTGCCGGATTTTCGCCAAAAAGACGGGTGAAAGCAGATTTGTCAATTTTATTTTGTGATTAGCATTCTGGGTAACTGTATCAATGGCAACAAATTCCAAGCGTTTAACTTTCTGGTTTTTGGTTCTTTCAACCATTGTAGGACTAACATCGGTGATGTTTGCCACGCTGAGTAAAGGCGGGTTTTCGATTCCAGAATATATTCTCCTTGCGTGTTTCCTGACGACGCTTCCATGGACAGCGATTGGCTTCTGGAATGCGGTGATTGGGTTTGTCCTGATGCGATTGTCGTCAGACCCCGCTGGTCATGTCTTTCCGGCATCACGTGAGATTACAGGTAGCGAAAAAATTAACACATCCACAGCAATTGCGATGTGTATTCGCAATGAAGATGTGTCTCAGGTCTATCGCAATCTCAATGCCATGATGGCAAGACTCGTTGCATCGGGTGTAGGCAAGCAGTTTCATGTCTACGTACTCAGTGATTCTTTCGAGGATGACATCATTCGCGATGAAGAAGTTGAGTTCGCGAGATTGAAGCGCATCTGGCAGGGCCAGATTGATGTGACCTATCGCAGACGCGATGAAAATCCGGGTTTCAAGGCAGGAAACATCCAAGATTTTTGTGAAAGATGGGGCCACTGTCACGATTTCATGCTGACCCTTGATGCTGACAGTGTGATGGCAGCGTCCACCGTATTGCGCATGGTTCGTTTGATGCAGAAGAATGGGAATCTGGGCATTGTCCAAAGTCTGGTGGTTGGTCTGCCTTCGGACAGTGCCTTTACCCGCGTATTTCAGTTTGGCATGCGGATGGGCATGAAATCATATACGCTTGGCAGTGCATGGTGGCAGGCTGATTGCGGTCCTTATTGGGGTCACAATGCTCTCATTCGCATGAAGCCCTTTATGGAACACTGTCATTTGCCAAAATTGTCCGGTACCGGGCCTTTGTCCGGCTGGATCCTCAGTCATGATCAGGTTGAAGCTGTGTTTATGCGCAGGGCGGGTTTCGAATGCAGGGTTCTTGCAGAAGAACTTGGTTCGTACGAAGAAAATCCTCCGCATATTCTCGAATTCATCCGGCGTGATCTACGCTGGTGTCATGGCAACATGCAGTATTTCAAACTGCTGCGGGAACCGGGACTCAAGTTCACAAGCAGGCTTCAGTTGGTGCTTGCCATAATGATGTTTATCGGATCACCGGCGTGGATGTTGTTCGTTCTCGTTGCAACTGGCGCGCTGATTGCCCCGGAATATGTGCCAATCGAGATGCAGGTCATTGGCCCTGGATATGCGCTGTTCGGAACTATTATGACAATGATTTTTGCGCCTAAAATCGCTTCGGTGCTGGATGTGCTGTTGCGAAAAGATCTACGTCGTTCATTTGGTGGCGGGATTGCAGTGATTTTTAGTGCAATTCTTGAAATCGCTTTTTCAATGATGCTCGCGCCGATCATGGCGATTGCGAATACGATTTTTCTGTTCAAGTTGTTTGTGTTGGGCAAACCAAAGGCCTGGAACGCCCAGGCCCGTCAGGCAGAAGCTCTGCCCTTTGTCACGACGTTTCAGCATCTTTGGCCACAAATGGTGTTTGGCATGATGGGCATTGGGGCAATTGCCAGTGGTGTAAAACTTGATTGGGTGGGCATTGCCATGTGCTTGCCTGTGTTTGTTGGACCTTTGCTGGTCATCCCGTTTGCAATTTCCAGCTCGCATCCTGAAATCGGAAAAATTGCTGCACGTTTGGGGTTGTGGCAACTGCCTGAAGAACAAAATGCGCCGGTCATTGTCAGAGCGCTAAATCTGCCTGTGCTTGAGTTGAAGGGAGCATCGAAAGGGGCTGATGAGAGGTTTTCGCCGCTTTCGACAGATGACCTTCTGGATTTGGGTGCTGATCTGGAGCCTGCCCCGGCATCGACGCGTGTCTCAAAGCGCATTGCTGCTTGAATAACCCATTCACTAAGATAAGCTGTATTGGGTTGTGAACTTTTGGGGGTGCCTATCAGGTGACCAGATAGCCGAATTGTAGCTTCTGACAGGCCTGAGCGATGTATATTGGCGAATGAAGATTATTCCATTGATCCTGAGCGGCGGGGCCGGAACACGGCTGTGGCCATTGTCGCGGCGTACCAGACCGAAACAATTTCTGAAAATCGGCGGTGATTACACACTGTTCCAGAATACAGTTCTAAGATGCAGAAGTGATTTGTTTGAGCAACAACCCATTGTCGTGGCTTCGAACGAACATCGCTTTCTGATTGCCGAAAACTTGAGAGAACTGGGTGTCGAAGCTGACATATTGCTCGAACCTGTTGGGCGTAATTCTTTCCCTGCGATATTAGCAGGTTGCCTTCAGGCAATTGAACGGGATCCTGAAGCAATTGTTCTTGTTCTTGCGGCGGATCACCGGATTTTAGACGAAAAGGGTTTTGGCGAAACGATCCGTTCGGCGATTCCGATTGCAAATGAAGGCAAGATAATCACGTTTGGCGTCACGCCTGATCATCCTGCAACCGGATATGGATATATCGAGCCGGGGGCGTCTCTTGGTCAAGGAGCTTTGGTCAAGCAGTTTGTAGAGAAGCCGGAGCTGGAAGTTGCAAAATCATATGTCCAAGATGGGTTTCTATGGAACAGCGGTAATTTCATGTTCTCTGCCAGCGATTTTTTGGAGCTGTCTTCTGCGCTGATGCCAGCGACTGCTGAGCTGGTTTCCAGGGCATTTAAGGAACGTGCGCTGGACCTTGATTATTTGCGGTTGAAGGAGGAAGCATTTGCTCAGGCTGAAAGTATCTCTGTAGATTATGCAATTCTGGAAAAGACTGATCGTGCCGCCGTTGTGCCCGTTTCTCACGACTGGTCGGATATTGGAACCTGGCAATCTGTATGGAAGCATATGGAAAAGGATGATGATGGCAATGTATCGACAGGCGATGTTGTGCTTCAGCGCTCCGGCAAAAACCTGGTACATTCGGAAAAGCAACTAACAACTCTTGTGGGCGTGGATGATCTGATTGTGGTGGCGACCAGGGATACGGTTTTGGTTGCAGACAAAGCCAGTAGCGAAGAGGTCAAAGACCTGGTGGAGGTTTTGGCAAAATCGGAAAGAAGCGAGGCCACAAACGCATTGAAAGTATTCCGACCCTGGGGGAATTATGAAGCTCTGGACAGCGCAGAGAACTATCAGGTCAAACGCATTGTCATCGCGCCCGGCGGAGAACTGTCGTTGCAAAAGCACCAAAAACGCTCCGAACACTGGGTAGTTGTTGAAGGTCAGGCTGAAGTTACTGTCGATGGCGAAGTGCAGGTTCTCAACGCCAATCAGTCAACTTACATACCGCTCGGTTCTGTTCACCGCCTGGCCAACAGAACGATGGACCCTGTCGCCATTATTGAGGTGCAGACCGGCACGTATTTTGGCGAAGATGATATTATCCGTCTTGAAGATCGATATAACCGTTCTTCTTCGGAAACTTGAATTAGCGTTTGAGCTCAGTTCAGCTCTGGGAAATCAGCGGAAGTCCGGGCGCAATTTCAGCAGATTTTATATTGCTGCCTGATTTTACGTCGGTTTCCTTTTCTCTTTGAAGCTGGCTTGCTTCATAAGATTTTTCGCGTAGAGCACGGCGGTATTTACCCTGGCGAGTCCAAGTTAGGAAACTACCGATCACCAACCCCAGCATCAAGGCCAGAAACAGTAATACGAAAAGGGGTAGTTCAAATGCCAAGGCAGGTGCTTGACTGTTCAATGGGTCCAAGCTGAATTGCGTTGGTGCTCTGTTTGCAACGGAAAGCAATACGAGCACGATGGCCAGAGGCACCAAGAAAATGAGACTGAATGCTTTACGCATAGCAAATACCTATCGGTCTTGAATGTGTGTATTTGGGAAGCAGAGCGGTTGTCTCAACTGTTCAGACGTTCCCGCAGCTCTTTACCCGTTTTGAAGAAAGGAACCCATTTTTCCTCAACAGATACGGTAGTGCCGGTTTTTGGGTTCCTTGCGGTTCGGGCAGGCCTGTTCTTTACCGAAAATGCCCCGAATCCCCTGAGTTCAACCCGGTTGCCACTGGCAAGTGCCTCCGTAATCTCGCCGAGAATGGCATTCACTACATTCTCAATATCGCGGTGATACAAATGCGGGTTTTTGTCTGCAATTATCTGTATAAGTTCTGATTTGATCATCTATGTACCTGTATGAAATTGCAAAAATTATCGAGGAGATTGCCAAATTGAAACCAAACCGTCAAGGAACAGGCGTTCGCGCAACTCGCTCTCGAATTCCTTGACATCTGTTCCATTGATTTCAATTCCGAATTGGCGTGCGAGTTGCACCAGCGCAGCAGGGTTGTCGAAGATGCTGTCTCCCGGACGTTTTGGTTTATATTCAACGACTTCAAGATCTTCAGCAATTTCCTTTTCTGTCTCCAGCCACTTAACTGCAACCTCCTGTCCGCCCAATTCATCAATCAAGCCGTTTTGAACACCCTGATTCCCGGTAAATATGCTGCCATCTGCTACTGCGTTGATCTGCGATGGCGTCATGCCTCTGCGTTCGGTCACGAGGTCAACGAACCATTGATATGTATCCTTGATCACCCGATCTATCATCGCAACGGCTTCGGGGCTTGTTGTGTTGAATGGGCTTGGTTCTGCTTTTAGCGGTGAAGACTTTACCGAGTTTACCGTCACGCCGATTTTGCCCAGCAACTCGGTTGCATCGGCATATTGAAACAAGACTCCGATCGAGCCTACAATCGATGAGCGCCGCGCAACAATATGATCAGTCGCAGCTGCGATCATGTATCCTGCTGACGCGGCAAGAGTGCCAACACTGGTGACAGTGGGTTTCGCCTCTGCCAATTCGCGGACTGCCTCATACATTGCTTCACCACCAACGGTTGAGCCGCCCGGGGATGAAACATGCAATATAACGGCTTTTACCCGCTCTTCGTCTTTGACCGCTTTCAGCAACTTGAGCATGGGTTCATCATTGGTGATTACACCCGTGATCTTGATGCGAGCAATATGATCTTCGTTGCTGGCAGAAAAGATGGTGTCGCGCGCGGCAAATACCATCATCGCAATTAGGGCAAGTGCTGCAATCATAAATGTAAGCACGCGCCAGAAGCTGATCTTTTTTCGAAGTTGTCTGCGATCAATCAATTCGTCTGCTGTAATTGCCACGTATATTGCCCCGGTTCGAAACACTGTCTGTGACCATAAATAGTCATTCAATGTTCAAACGTCCATGAAAAAGGGCTGAAGACCAGCAAAGTATTCTGCTCTGGGTCGTGGTTCTGATCAATTTCGTTGTGACATAAAAGATGTTGTTTGATATGGAAGGTCATTCCACTTTTTTCGAGAACTGAATTCCAATGGCCGACTCTGTATTTTCCAATCTTCCCGCTCCTAAACCTGATGCAATTCTGGCGCTAATGGGCAAATTTCGTGCCGATGAGCGTGCTGAGAAAATTGATCTTGGTGTTGGTGTTTATCGTGATGCTGAAGGTGCAACGCCAGTCATGAGTTCTGTTAAAGCCGCACAAGAGAAACTTGTATCGGAAGAAGTTACAAAAACCTATGTTGGCCCGACAGGGGATAAGGAATTCAACGCCCTTCTAGCAGAACTCGCGCTTGGCGAGAGTGTTGAGAAAGAGCGTGTTGCCTCGATGCAGACGCCCGGGGGCTCTGGAGCTCTTCGCGTTCTGTTTGAGCTCGTAAATGAGGCGAGGCCCGGGGCAACGGTATGGGTGTCCAACCCGACCTGGGCGAACCATATTCCGATGTTGAAGGCATCCGGGTTATCCACGCAGGCATATTCATATTTTGATGCAACATCCGGCGATGTCCGGTTTGATGACATGCTGGCCTCTTTAAATGAGTGTCCGCAAGGCGATGTGGTGCTTCTTCATGCATGCTGCCACAATCCGACTGGCGCAAATCTTGATCTTGATCAATGGAGCCAAGTCGGGAAACTCCTGGTTGAGCGTGGACTTTTGCCATTTTTTGATATGGCGTATCAAGGCTTTGGCGACGGGTTTGACGAGGACGCCAAGGGCATGCGTCTTGTCGCTTCCATGGTGCCTGAATGTGTTATTGCTCTTAGTTGCTCAAAGAACTTTGCCGTCTATCGTGACCGCGTGGGTGCTGCAGTTGTTGTGGCAGCCAACTCGGAAGAAGCGACACTGGCGATGGGTCAAATGGGCTCAATTGCGAGACGCTCCTATTCGATGCCACCGAACCACGGGGCCGCAATTGTTAAGGGGGTTTTGCAAGACCCGTCACTAAAAGCCGATTGGATTGAAGAACTTGAAAGCATGCGATTGAACATGCTCAATCTGCGCACATCGCTTGCAAATGAGCTTAGAAGATTATCCAATTCTGATCGGTTTGACTTTTTGGCTAAGCACAGGGGAATGTTCTCACGGGTTGGACTGACAACTGAACAGGTCGATTGGTTACGGGAAAATCGCGCAATTTACATGGTCGGAGATAGCCGCATCAATATTGCCGGTTTACCGGCAGACAAGATTGAGTATGTGGCGTCAGCCATTATAGACGCCCTCGCAAATGCTTAGCGAAAAGCTCACCAGAATCCCCAGAACCACGCTATGGTCACATCCTACACCGCTTGAAGCTGCTCCAAGCCTGGCCAAATGTCTGGGGGCTGAAAATATCTGGATCAAACGAGACGATTGCAACGGCCTTGCCTTTGGCGGCAACAAAGTGCGCCAGATGGAATACTATCTTGGCGACGCACTATGCAAAGGTGCGGATACGCTGTTGATCACAGGTGCGGTCCAATCCAACTTTGTCCGCACAGCGGCGGCGGCTTGTGCCAAGAACGGATTGCAGTGCCAAGTCCAGCTTGAAGCGCGTGTTTCCAAATCATCGGATGCGTATGCTCGATCTGGCAATGTATTGCTGGATCAAATGCTGGGAGCAACGATCCACCATTTTCCTGTTGGAGAAGATGAAGAAGGTGCTGATCGCAACTTGGAAGAAATTGCTGCCCAACTAAAGGTGGATGGTCGGAACCCTTACGTTGTGCATCTTCATCCGTCCCATCCCCCACTGGGTTCGCTTGGATATATTGATGCAGCGTTTGAACTAGACCAGCAGTTAAAGGCGCAAGATTTATCCGTTGATGCAGTATTTGTGCCATCGGGTTCTGGCAATACCCATGGTGGTTTTCTCTATGGTTGGAAAGGGATTGGAAATACAGCGCCGGTAATGGGTTCATGTGTCAGAAGAGATGCCAACCTCCAACGCCCACGAATTGAAACCCGACTCGAACAGATTGGTGCGTTGTTAGTGGATGAACCTGCTGCCAAGGCAAAGGACGTTCACTTAACAGATGAATTTCTGGCGCCTGGTTATGGAGTGGCGGGAGATGTCGTTAAAGAAACGATTGCATTGGCCGCACAACATGAGGCCTTGATTCTGGACCCGGTCTACACGGGAAAGACGTTTGCGGCGGCTTTCGAACATGTGAAGGCCAATCCTGGCTGTAATATCGTTGTTTTTCATACGGGTGGCGGACCTTCCATCTTTGGCTATGGGGTTGAAGACTTGCTGCCATGATCAGGTCGATGGTGGCTAGCGACTTTCATTGTCGTCTTTCACTCTTTCGTTTTGCCACTTAGTGTTTTTCCATGTCATTCTCGTAATAAAGGCAGAAATTCATGACTCATATTCCGTCCACCATGAAAGCAATCGTCCTTACCGGCCATGGAGGTTTGGAGAAACTCGAGTATCATGAGGACTGGCCTACGCCACACCCCGGACCCGGTGAAGTACTGGTCAAGGTACATGCATGTGGGATGAACAATACCGACATCAACACCCGGTCTGGTTGGTATTCGAAGGCGGTGACTGAAGCGACAACCGGCGGAGAATATGACACAGTTAATGAAGATGACCCGACCTGGGGTGGCGCTGCCCTGACTTTCCCGCGCATTCAGGGTGCAGACATGGTGGGTACTGTTGTCGCTGTGGGTGAAGGTGTGGATGAAGGCCTGATTGGCAAGCGGGTGATGAATGACGGATGGATTCGAGTGTGGGACGATCCGACTGCAAAAGTTGGTGTGGGGTATTTTGGCTCCGAGCGAGATGGCGGCTTTGCCGAATACACAACCATAAACCAGCAGCAGATTTTGCCGGTTGAAAGTGACTTGTCTGATGCTGAACTGGCCACATTCTCCTGCTCCTATACTACCGCTGAAAACCTACTGAACCGTGTTCAATGTGGGTCGGATGATACTGTTCTGATAACCGGTGCATCAGGAGGTGTGGGCGGAGCGCTGATCCAACTTGCGAAGCGGCGTGGCGCCAAAACCGTGGCGTTGGCAAGTGAAGCGAAACACGCACAGGTCGCAGTACTAGAACCAACAGCTATCCTGCCTCGAGCCCCTGAAAATCTGGGGGCAGCACTGGAAGAAGCGACAGGATCATCTGAAGTAACCATTGTTGCGGACATTGCTGGTGGTGACTATTTTTCGCACTTGATTGAAGTTCTCGCGCGTGGTGGCAGATACGGGACGTCGGGTGCAATTGCTGGTCCGATTGTCGATCTTGATCTGCGGACACTCTATTTGAACGATCTTACATTTCACGGATGTACGGTCACCTCGCTCAATGTTTTTCCCGATCTGGTCAGCTATATTGAAAGGGGCGAAATCAAACCGATGTTATCGGCCACCTATCCTTTGGAAGACTTTCATGCGGGCCAGCAGGCGTTTATCGACAAAAAGCATACCGGCAACATCGTGGTCACAATGGAATGAGCCGCGAGTTATTTGAAAATGCTTTGAGAGAAGTCCGGCGCTTTTATGAAGCGTCTCAAGAACTTTCCGGTTTCAAGGCATTTCCTGGTGACGATGGGCTTCGGTGGCAGGAGCTTGAACCTCACTATATCAATCCGGCTACGCTGTTTTCGGAAGATCAGAGTATTCAATCAGGACAGTTTTCAGATGCGCTTGACGCTCTGTTGGCAGTTAAGGACGTCGCTCTTTGGCGAGAGACCTACAAAGATACAAATATCGGCGATGACTTTCTGAACCGGTTTGGATGTTATGAACTCTTTGGCTGGGAAGGCCATTTTCATTGTCAGGAAACCCGTGGCTTCATCGTCTACTCTGCCGGTGAATTATACTATCCTTGGCATCATCATCCGGCAGAGGAAATGTATTTTATCCTTGCCGGTGAGGCGGAGTTTGCCACCGAAGGCAATTCTCCGAAGATGCTAAAGCCGGGGGACACAGTTTTTCACGCTGAAAACCAGCCGCACAATATGCAAACGCGCGAAAAAGGTGTGCTTGCTTGGGTGCAGTGGCGTGGCGATATGAGCGTTGCTCCTGTGCTTACTGATCATTTGAACGGAGAATTATGACATGGATCGTCCACAAGCGAATGCGGTTCAAATGGTGGATGATGCGAGGGTTCGTGTAACCCGATTTGAGTTTGCGCCTAATGCCGAAACCGGCTGGCATGAGCATGGTTTTGACTATGTCATTACCGCGATTACTGATTGTCACATGTTGTTGGAAGAACCGACCGGCAAGAGCCGAGAAGTTTCGGTAAATGCCGGTGAAAGTTATCGCCGTGACAAAGGTGTTCGACATAATGTCATCAATAATGGCAATGGACTAATGTGTTTTGTGGAAGTCGAATTGAAATAGGATTACAGCTTGTTAGGTTTCAGAGTCTGTCGTTATCCTCTTGAATCGTGCCTTAATCTCTTTACGTTGATTGCATGTTGAAATTCTTGCAAAAATTCATGGATGATCTAAGCGTTGCAGAGAAACCTGAAGCAGTCATTCATTCACAAAAACAGCTCGCTCAAGCTGCTCTGATGTATCATGTAATCGCTGTCGATGGGGTCATTCGCGATGAGGAACGCGAACGCCTGATCGAAGTCCTCTCAAGCGAATTTGAAATAGACGAAGATGAAGCTATGCAATTGGCTGAAGAAGGCCGTGACGCTGAACACGAAGCTATCGACCTGTACCAGTTCACAAGCATATTGAAACGGGCTTTTGAGCGCGAAGAATGCATCGCTATCATAGAAAACCTTTGGGAAATGGTGTTCGCAGATGGAATTGTTCACGAGATGGAAGACAACGTTGTTTGGCGAGTTGCCGAACTTCTTGGTGTTGATACGCGTGAGCGAATGTTGGTAAAGCAACGGGTCTGGAAACGTACAAACAATCAAGAATCCGCAAACCATGAATAAGCCGACTTCAAAACCCAAAATCCTGGCGGTGATGCATCAGGAAGGTTCCTCTCCGGGCCGCGTTGGTATGATGTTGGAGGACATGGGTTATCACATCGTTGGCTGCCGCCCGCCACTGGGTGAAGAGCTCCCTGAAACGCTTGAAGATTATGCGGGCGCGATTGTTTTTGGTGGACCCATGAGCGCCAATGATCCGGATGAGTTTGTCAAACGTGAAATTGACTGGATGGAAGTGCCGCTTAAAGAAAACAAACCATTTTTTGGAATTTGCCTGGGCGCGCAAATGCTTTCCAAGCATTTGGGTGGAGAAGTGATGCCCAACAAGACCCAGTTTGCTGAAATTGGCTACTATCCCATTCGGGCCACCAATGAAGGACAGGCAATGATGGATTGGCCGGATCATGTGTATCAATGGCATCGGGAAGGATTTACGGTTCCGCAAGATGCCACTTTGCTTGCAACGGGAGATGAATACCCAAATCAGGCGTACAAGTATGGTGAAAATGCTTATGGGGTTCAATTTCATTCGGAGGTCACCACCTGGATGATGAACCGCTGGACCATCAAGGCTGCCGAACGACTTGTCCTGCATGGCGCGCAAGATCGAGCAACCCAGTTTGAAGAGCGCCCCAAGCATGACCCTGCAGTTCGGCAATGGCTCGCTAAGTTTCTCGACAAGTGGGTGGGGCGGGCTGACAAACACGCTTGATTTGCAAGTCATTTAGGGCCAAATGAGTTCAAACAGCTTCGGAGAAAACCATGATTGCGTTGTTGCAAACCCTGTCTCTCATCCTTGATATCGCAAAATGGATCATTATCGCCTCAGTGATATTCTCATGGCTGTATGCGTTTAATGTGATCAATTCGTCCAATCAGTTTGTCGGTCAAATAGGAAACATGCTGTATAGTTTGACCGAGCCACTTTACAGGCCAATCAGAAGATTTTTGCCGAACCTGAACGGGATTGATCTGTCACCTCTGGTTGTTCTGGTGCTGATCTTCTTCTTGCAGCGTCTGATCTGGACCAGCTTTATTCCGATGTTCCGGTAATGAGGAGAAAGTGATGCGAAGAACTTTAATACTCATTGCATCACTCCTGGCGTTGTCTGCGTCATCGCTTGCCGCTGAAAGCGTTTATACAAAAATCAATCTCGAAAAATCCTGCATTTTCCACTCAGAATATGAGTTGGGTGCCAGCGCCTATTGCGAGGGCTACAAAGGATATCCTGTTCATTTCAGTGAAGGCGATCTCAGGCAAATGGTTCGTTTTGGTCATGTAGCAAAACTTGAAGACCAGTGGGAAAGTTTCGGACAGTTTAATCGTGTAAACGATACGATTGAGTGGCGTATCAGGGACAAGAAACCCTATGCAGCTATTTTACGCTGGTTTGTCGAAAACAGTGATCAAAATGGTGAAATCACCAAGCAATCTGAAGGACAGGTTTTGGTCGTTTCAACGGTCGCCGACCATACAAAACCGGTTTCCTGTGTTGTTGGATATGTAGATGCAAGAGCAAACAAAGGTGCCAATGAACTGGCGCGTAAGCTTGCCGACGATAAGGCTACAACGTTTGTCTGCGGAAAAGACAAGCCCGCTTTTTTGGGCAAACGCGGGCAATATGCCGGAGACCCTTCCAGTTATTTTGATCAGTAGCAGAGCTTAGCCAGCCAGGCTTTGAACCTCTGCAAGGATCGCATCACCCATTTCTGAGGTGGTGACTTTTTCTGTACCTTCAGACCAGATGTCGCCGGTACGTTTCCCCTGATCAAGAACGTTTGCGATGGCTTTTTCGACCATATTGGCTTCATCAATCATGTTGAAAGAATATCGAAGCATCATGGCAAAAGAGGCAATCATCGCAATCGGGTTTGCAATGCCCTGACCGGCAATGTCAGGTGCAGAGCCGTGTACGGGTTCATACATCGCTTTTCTGGCACCTGTGACCGGGTCTGGAGCACCCAGTGATGCGGATGGAAGCATGCCAAGAGATCCGGTCAACATGGCTGCAACATCTGACAGCATATCACCAAACAGGTTATCGGTGACGATTACGTCGAACTGCTTTGGCCAGCGAACCAACTGCATGCCGCCTGCATCTGCCAACATGTGTGACAGTTCAACATCAGAATATTTTGCCTGATGGGTTGCGGTTACAACCTCGTTCCACAAGACGCCTGACTTCATGACGTTGCGTTTTTCCATCGAGCAAACTTTGTTGTCGCGGGTTCGCGCCAGTTCAAACGCCACACCGGAAATCCGCTCAATCTCAAAAG